>JAASTF010000029.1 GCA_021767525.1 Paracoccaceae bacterium | reverse complement strand
GCCCTGATCGCGGGCTATTTCCTGAACAGCGATGGCGCCTATAGCTGGCTCTACCTGCTGGGCATCATTCCGCTGGCCACCGGCGTGATCGGCTGGTGCCCGCCCTACCAGATGCTGGGCATCAATACCTGCAAGACGAAATAAGCGCCAAAACCCCGAGTCGCGTCGCGGTCAAGGATGGCCGAAGGCCACCGCGCGGCACGCGCGGCCTGTCCTTGAGGGCGGCGCGACTCGGACCCATGCTTGAAAAGGCGCGTTCAGGGCAGACCTGCCCCTGAACCGCCTCTCAGCAAACAATCCCATCCTCTGAAACCCGACCGCGCTACGGCAAGGGCGTCGCCCCGCCGCTGGCGGAATGAATGCGCGCGGAAGCGCTCATTTGGATCAGGGCCGGCCGCCGGTTGCCGGTTTCGCGCGGCCCCCGTGGCGGTCATCGGATCGGCGCCCTAAGTTGGCCCGTGGCGAGCACGGAGGTGTCGACATGACCCGCATCCTTGCCATGACCGCCGGCTTTGCACTGGTTGCCGCGATGGGCGCCGCGCCCGCCACCGCCGCCCCCAAGGGTTGCCCGCCGGGCCTGGCCAAGAAAGGCCCGGCCTGCGTGCCGCCCGGTCAGGCCAAGAACGGCGGCTATCGCGTGGGCGACCGCATCACCGGCGATTACGTGGTGATCCGCGATCCGGGCCGCTGGGGCCTGACCCCGGGCGAAACCTATTATCGCGTCGGCGACCAGGTGCTGCGCGTCGACCGCGACACCAAGCTGGTGCTGGACCTGATCGGCACGGCGGCGGCAATTCTGAACTGACCCATCACGGACGCCGCATATGCATCCCTTGTGCATAAGATGTGCATGATTTGTGCGGCACGGTTTCGGCGGATCACTCCGCCGCCACCTTGCCCTGTTTCAGCATCGGTTTCAGGTAACGCCCGGTGTGGCTGCGCGCGACCTCGGCCACCTCTTCGGGCGTGCCGACGGCCACGATCTCGCCTCCGCCATCGCCGCCCTCGGGGCCGATATCGATGATGTGGTCGGCGGTTTTGATCACGTCCAGGTTATGCTCGATCACCACCACGGTATTCCCCGCCTCGACCAATTCATGCAGCACTTCCAACAGCTTGCGCACGTCTTCGAAATGCAGGCCCGTGGTCGGTTCGTCCAAAATATACAGCGTCCGGCCGGTCGAGCGTTTGGCCAGCTCTTTCGACAGCTTCACCCGCTGCGCCTCGCCGCCCGACAGGGTCGTGGCCTGCTGGCCCACCTTGATATACCCCAGCCCGACGCGCATCAGCGCATCCATCTTTTCGCGAATGCTGGGCACGGCCTTGAAGAACTCTTGCGCCTCTTCAACCGTCATATCAAGAACGTCGGCTATGCTTTTGCCCTTAAAGCGAATTTCCAATGTTTCACGGTTGTACCGCGCGCCTTTGCACGTCTCGCATTCCACGTAGACATCGGGCAGGAAATGCATCTCGATCTTGATGACGCCATCACCCTGGCACGCCTCGCACCGCCCGCCCTTGACGTTGAAACTGAACCGCCCCGGCTTATACCCGCGCGCCTTGGCCTCGGGCAGCCCGGCGAACCAGTCACGGATGGGTGTGAAGGCACCCGTGTAGGTCGCGGGGTTTGACCGCGGCGTGCGCCCAATGGGCCGCTGGTCGATGTCGATCACCTTGTCCAGATGCTCCAACCCCTTGATCGTTTCGCAGGGCGCGGGCGTCTGGCGCGCGCCGTTCAGGCGCATGCTGGCGGTTTTGAACAGCGTCTCGATGGTCAGCGTCGACTTGCCGCCGCCCGAAACGCCCGTCACGCACACGAATTTGCCCAACGGGAATTCGGCCGTCACGTCCTTCAGGTTATTGCCCGTAGCCTTGACCACCGTCAGCTTTTTCTTGTTTCCTTTCCGACGCTTGGCGGGCACAGCGATTTCCCGCGCGCCCGACAGGTATTGCCCGGTCAGGCTGGCCGCGTCGGCGGCGACATGGGCGGGCGTGCCGTGGCTGACCACCTGGCCGCCATGCACCCCGGCGCCGGGGCCGATGTCGAACACGTAATCCGCCTCGCGGATCGCCTCTTCGTCATGTTCGACCACGATCACCGTGTTGCCCTGATCGCGCAGGTTTTTCAGCGTGGTCAGCAGGCGCGAGTTGTCGCGCTGGTGCAGGCCGATGCTGGGCTCGTCCAGCACGTAAAGCACGCCCGTCAGCCCGCTGCCGATCTGGCTGGCCAGCCTGATCCGCTGGCTTTCCCCGCCCGACAGCGTGCCGGCATTGCGACTGAGCGTCAGGTATTCCAGCCCGACGTTGTTCAGGAATCCGAGGCGTTCGCGGATCTCTTTCAAGATCGCGCGGGCGATCTCGTTCTTCTGCTTGGTCAGCGCCGCGGGCACGGTTTCGCACCATGCATAGGCCTCTTTGATCGACATCTGCACGATCTGGCCGATATGCAACAGGTTACCGGGCGTGCCGATCTTGACCGCCAGCGCCTCTTCGCGCAGGCGATAGCCGCCGCAAGCGCCGCAAGGGCGGTTGTTCTGATAGCGCTCGAACTCTTCACGCACCCAGCTGCTATCGGTTTCGCGATAGCGGCGTTCCATGTTCGGGATCACGCCCTCGAAGGTGCGGCTGACCTGGTAGACGCGCCCACCCTCGTCATAGCGAAACTGGATTTCCTCGTCGCCCGACCCGTACAGGAACACCTGCTGTACATGGGCGGGCAGGTCTTTCCACTTGGCGTTGCGGTCGAACTCGTAATGCTTGGCGATCGCCTCGATCGTTTGCAGGAAATACGGGCTTTTGCCCTTGCGCCACGGCGCCAGCGCGCCGTCGCTGATTTTCAGATTGCTGTCGGGCACCACAAGGTTGGCGTCGAAAAACAGCTCCATCCCCAGCCCGTCGCATTCCGGGCAGGCCCCGAAGGGCGCGTTGAAGGAAAACAGCCGTGGTTCGATTTCCGGGATGGTGAAGCCGCTGACCGGACAGGCGAAATTTTCGCTGAAGGTGATGCGCTCGGGATCGCCCTCTTTCGGGGCGGTTTCCAGGATCGCGATGCCATCGGCCAGGTCCAGCGCGGTGCGGAAACTGTCGGCCAGGCGCGTCTCAAGCCCCTCTTTCACCACGATGCGGTCCACCACCACGTCGATGTCGTGGCGGAACTTCTTGTCCAGCGTGGGCGGCTCGTCCAGCTCGTAAAACTGGCCATCGACCTTGACGCGCTGAAAACCCTGTTTGCGCAACTCCAGGAATTCCTTGCGGTATTCACCCTTGCGGTCGCGGATGATCGGGGCCAGCAGGTAGCCGCGCGTGCCCTCCTCCATCGCCATGACGCGGTCGACCATGTCCTGCACCTGCTGCGCCTCGATGGGCTGGCCGGTTGCGGGCGAATAGGGCGTGCCGACGCGGGCGAACAGAAGGCGCAGATAGTCGTAAATCTCGGTGACGGTGCCGACGGTCGAGCGGGGGTTCTTGCTGGTCGTTTTCTGCTCGATGGAAATCGCGGGGCTGAGGCCCGCGATGTGATCGACATCGGGCTTTTCCATCATGTCCAGAAACTGCCGCGCATAGGCCGACAGGCTTTCGACATAGCGGCGCTGCCCTTCGGCATAGATTGTATCGAAGGCCAGGCTGGACTTGCCCGAGCCCGACAGACCGGTGATCACCACCAGCTCGTCCCGCGGAATATCCACGTCGATATTCTTGAGATTATGCTCGCGCGCGCCGCGCACTTCGATCTTTTTCAGCTCGGCCATCTCTGCCCCCGGAAACCAACGGTTAACACATAGGCGAGCGCAGCCGAGTCTCCAACCAATATGTGCGAACGTAACAGGAACGTTTGCCGCCATACTGACAAGACCTGCCGCCAAATGCAGCAGTCTGCGCCGATTTGCCCCAAGCGGGCGATTTTATATTCACTTTTTAGAATTTATTTGCCAGCCTTGGCTTGACCGATGCACACCCCTGGCCCATCTGGCAGACGACCCAGGCAAAAGGACACCGCCCGATGTTCGCATTTCTGAACCCCGCCCCTGCCGTCGATTTCAACGCCATTCTGCCGCGCATCACAGCGGGCGAGATGACATTGGTGGATGTGCGTGAGCCGTCCGAGCTGTCAATGACCGGCCAGGCGGCGGGCGCGGTGAACATCCCGTTGATGCGCCTGCCCACGATGGCCGACACGCGCCACCCCGACAGCCACCCGGCGCTGGCGCCGGATATGCCCGTGGCGGTCTATTGCGCGTCGGGCGCACGCTCGGCCCAGGCCAAGCGGCTGCTGGAGCGGATGGGCTATGCCGAGGTGGTAAACCTTGGCGGGCTCAGCGATTGGGCGCGCGCGGGCGGGGCCGTCACGCGCTAAGCCTGTCAGTAATGGATCGCGCGGCCCCAGGCATCCAGCACGGATTCATGCATCATTTCCGATAGGGTCGGATGCGGGAAGACCGCGTGCATCAGGTCTTCTTCGGTGGTTTCCAGCTGGCGGCCCACGACATAGCCCTGGATCAGCTCGGTCACCTCGGCGCCAACCATATGCGCGCCCAGCAGCTCACCAGTTTTCGCGTCGAAGACGGTTTTCACCATGCCCTCGGGCTCGCCCAGGGCGATGGCCTTGCCGTTGCCGATGAACGGAAACCGGCCCACCTTGATCTCGTACCCGGCCTCTTTGGCCTGCGCCTCGGTCATGCCCACGCTGGCCACCTGCGGGTGGCAATAGGTGCAGCCCGCGATGCTGTCAGGCTTTACCGGGTGCACGTGCTGGCCCGCGATCATCTCGGCCACCATGACGCCTTCATGGCTGGCCTTGTGCGCCAGCCACGGCGCGCCGGCGATGTCACCGATGGCATAAAGCCCTTCGACCCCGGTGCGGCAATATTCATCCGTCACCACATGGGTGCGGTCGATTTTCACGCCCAGATCTTCCAGGCCCAGGCCTTCGGTATTGCCGACGATGCCGACGGCGGAAATGACGGTGTCAAACTCCACCTTCTCGGTCTTGCCGTCCTGTTCGATATGGGCGGTGACCTTGCCCTTGGCGCGGTCCAGCTGCTTGACCATCGCCTTTTGACGGATCGTCATGCCCTGTTTTTCGAACTGCTTTTTGGCAAAGGCGCTGATTTCGGCGTCTTCGACAGGCAGGATGCGGTCCATCACTTCGACGACCGTGGTATCGGCGCCCAGCGTGTTGAAGAAGCTGGCGAATTCGATCCCGATTGCGCCCGAGCCGATGACCAGCAATTTCTTGGGCATCCGCGCCGGTTGCAGCGCGTGCTTGTATGTCCAGACCAGATCGCCATCGGCCTCGAGCCCCGGCAATTCTCGCGCGCGCGCGCCCGTGGCGAGGATGATGTGCTTGGCATTCAGATCCTCGGTGCCCTTGTCGGTTTTCACGCTGACCTTGCCCTTGGCAGGGATGCTGGCCGCGCCCATGATGACGGTGACCTTGTTCTTTTTCAGCAGATGGCCCACGCCGCTGGTCAATTGCTTGGCCACCCCGCGCGAGCGTTTCACCACCGCGTCCAGGTCATAGCCGATGCCATCGGCCTTCAGCCCGAAATCCTTGGCCCGGTGCATCAGGTGAAACACCTCGGCGCTGCGCAGCATGGCCTTGGTGGGGATGCAGCCCCAGTTCAGGCAGATGCCGCCCAGATGTTCGCGTTCGACCACGGCCACCGAAAGACCCAGCTGCGCCGCGCGGATCGCGGCCACATATCCACCGGGCCCTGCCCCGATCACGACGACATCGAATGATTTGGCGGCCATGTTGCCCTCCGATTCCAGAACTAGTTAAGCATTAAACTATTTCCCGGAATCTGACAACGCGGCATATCCTGACACAACAGACCGCGGACGGCGGGCACAGCGCGCCGCCGCATTCCGCCAAACCGTGCGTCTGGGTCAGCTGGCCTGGGCCAAATCCTGCTGCATCTGCCGCACGGTATGGCCATAGCCACCGGCCGCCAGATAGGCGTCTTCGGGCGCGGTGGTCGCGCGCGACAGCGCCTCGCTGCGATAGGGGAAGCGGCCGAATTCGCGGATCACCTCGCGATGCGCCTTGGCGTGGAACAGGTTGTCATCGCCGGTTGCGGGCATCCGCTCTTTCATCAGGCGCACACAGCGCTCCTGGTCGCACAGGTTTTCCGAATGCATCAGCGGCATGTAAAAGAACTGCCGCGCAGGTTCGTCGATCGCCAGGTCCCATTTCTTGTCGATGGCGCATTTCGCGGCCGCCAGCGCCACGTCATCGGTGGCAAAGCTGTCGGCATGGCCGCGGAACATGTTGCGCGGGAATTGATCGGTCAGGATGATATAGGCCAGAACACCGCTGGGATAGGTCAGCCACAGGCTGTAGGCCCCTTCGCTCGCCTTGTGCCAGGCGCTTTCGAACTGCGTCTTGACCTGGCTGTCCAGCGCCTCGCCGCCATTATACCAGCCATCCGGTCCGACCTCGTCCAGCCAGAACGCCAGCACCTTTTCGACGGTAACCATCGGAGCCTCCACGATTTTGCCCGTTAGTTACGCAAAAGTGTTACACAGACGGCCGCGGAAATTAACAGTAAAGATTTACTTCAATTGCGACATTTTGTTACTGGCTGTCTGAAATTTCGGCATCCTCGGCCATTTCGGCGGCATATTCTTGCGCGGCTTCGACCGCGACAAGCGACGATGTGGGCATGACCGGCGTGTAGCTGCCGGTGTCTTCGACCGAGGGCGCGGCGCGCTGGGTCATGCGATACCCGGCATAGCCCGACAGCGCGAACATCAGCACGGCGATGATGATGAAAAAGCCATAAGGTCCCATCACGCTCATCAACCAACCGGTCACAAGCGGCCCGGAAATGGCACCAACGCCGTTCACGAAAACCATGCCGCCGGACGCGGCGGCCATATCCTCGAAATCAAGGAAATCATTGGTATAGGCCAGCAGCAGCGAATAAAGCGGGTTCGACATGCCCCCGATTACGAAAGCCGCAATCAACAAGATCGCATAGCTCTGCCCCACCAGGAAAGCGGCCAGCGCCGCCACCCCGCCCGCGGCCGAGGCCACCAGGATCAGCACGCGTCGGTCCATGCGGTCCGACAGCCAGCCCAGCGGATACTGCACGACCGTCGCGCCAATGTAGAACGTGGCGATGAAGATCGAGATCTGCGCCAGGCTCAGCCCCGCCTCCGCGCCGAACACGGCCGCCATGCCGAATTGCGCGGCGAACACGCCGCCTAGCAAGAACATGCCGACAAAGCCCAGCGGCGAAACCTTGAGCAGCTGTTGCAGCGTCATCGGCTTGGTCGACTCAAAAGCGGGCGTGGGCGAGATCGACAGAAGGATCGGCGCGAAGGACACAGACACCAGGACCGAGGCGACGATGAAAAGAAGATAGCCGCTGGCATCGGGCAGGTTCAGCACGCCCTGCGCCGCAACGATGCCGATCATCTGCACCATCATGTAAAGCGACAGCGCCTGCCCGCGTTGGTCGTTGTTGACCGAGTTGTTCAACCAGCTTTCGGCGGTGACATAGACGCCGGAAAAGCAAAATCCGATGATCACGCGGCCGATGATCCAGACATAAGGGTTCTGGAACGCGGGATAGAGGATCAGGACGGCGGACACGAAACTGGCCAGCGCGGCGAAGACGCGGACATGCCCGACCCGGCGGATCAGCTCGGGCGTCAGGCGCGAGCCGCCAAGGAAACCCACAAAATAGGCCGACATGACGACCGACAGCTCGAACGTGGTAAAGCCCGCGGCCTCACCCCGCACACCCAGCAAAGACCCCTGCAAGCCGTTGCCCAGCATCAACAGCGCCATGCCCAAAAGCAGCGCCCATGTATTCGACAATACTTGTAACACACCCATCTCCTTGGCCGTCACGCGCGGGTCTAGCGCGCATGTGGCGCGGCTTATACCCGGATTGCGACTCTTTTGCGTCGCTTGCACGCCTCGCATGGCAAAAGGCGGGGTTCAACCGGATGTGTCGGGTATCAGCAAAGAGGCGTCACCGTAGGAAAAGAAACGATACTCCTGCGCGATGGCGTGGTCATAGATGCGGCCGATGCGGTCCTGCCCCATCAGGGCGCTGACCAGCATCATCAGTGTCGATTTCGGCAGGTGGAAATTGGTCATCAAGGCATCGGTCACACGAAAATCGAAGCCGGGGTAGATGAAGATATCGGTGTCCCCCTCCCACGGCTGGATCGCGCCGGTGTCGCGCGCCGCCGTTTCGATCAGGCGCAGCGCGGTGGTGCCCACCGGGATCACGCGGCCACCTTCGGCTTTGGTCGCGGCGATCTCGGCTGCGGCCTGCGCGCTGACGTGGCCCCATTCGGCGTGCATCTTGTGAGTGGTCACATCCTCGACCTTGACCGGCAGAAAGGTGCCCGCGCCCACATGCAGGGTGACATGAGTGAATTCCACGCCGCGCTCGGCCAATGCCTGCAACAGCGGCTGGTCGAAATGGAGCGAGGCGGTGGGCGCCGCGACGGCGCCCGATTTCTCGGCCCAGACGGTTTGGTAGTCGTGCTTGTCCTGCTCGTCGGCGGCGCGCTTGGCGGCGATATAGGGCGGCAGCGGCATCGCGCCGGCCTGCGCCAGCGCGGCGTCGAAATCGTCGCCCGTCAGGTTGAAACGCAGATGCGCCTGGCCCTCGTCGCGGACCTCCAACCGGGCGGACAGATCGGGGGAAAAGACGATGTCTTCGCCAACCGCGACCTTGCGCAACGGTTTCAGCAATGCAGCCCAGGTGCCATCGGCGCGCGGCTCAAGCAGCGTCACCTCGATCCGCGCGCTGACGGGGCCCTGCCCGGTGTCGCGGTGGCGCTGGCCCGACAGGCGCGCGGGGATCACCCTGGTGTCGTTCAGAACCAGCCGGTCGCCCGGACGCAGGATCTGGGGCAGGTCAAAGACGTGCCTGTCGTCGATCGCGTCGCCTTGCGCCAAAAGCAATCGGGCCGCGCTGCGCGGCCGCGCCGGACGGGTGGCGATCAACCCCTCGGGCAGATCAAAATCGAAATCAGCTAGTTTCATCGGCCTATTGCGTTACCTGCGGCGCCGGACGGCGGAAAATTTCGCGAAACATGCCGGGGGTGAAGATCGACAGCGGGTTGACCTGCACGCGCGGCGCATCCGCCGTTCCCGTAAGACGGTAATTGAAGCCGATCAACCCCTCGCCCTTGCGGGTCAGGATCGAGCCGATGCCGTTCAGCATGTAAAGCGGCGAGAAAACACCCTGCATGTCCATCCGGTCGCTGGCCATCGAATAGACGCCGTCCATCGAAATACCCAGAGACGATCCCGTGGCCGACGAGCGTTTCACGATAACCTGGTCGGGCGTCAGCCTGAATTCGGCCTCGACCTCGTTGAACAGGATGCCCGGGCCGCCCAGTTGATCGAGCAGCCCGACGATGCTGACCGCGTTCAGCAATTCGGCCAGGGCCGGCGCGTCGCGTAAGCGCACACGCTCGACCGTCAGAAAGCCGTCATAGCTGCCCGGCCCACCCGCCGGCAGCAAGGTCAGGTCCAGCGCGCCCTCGCGCGCGCGCTTCAGCAGACCGGCCGCCGCGAACACCGCGCCGGCATCCTGCGACAGGATGCGAAAGGCGCTGCGGCCCGAGCGGGGCAAGACCCGCCCGCTGATCGGGGCCTGCCCGTTGACGCGCGCGACAAAGCTGCCGTCCATGCCGCCATCGGTGGTGAAATCGCCGCGGAACCCCGTCAATGCGATCCCGTCCGAGATTTGCAACCGATCCAGCGCCAGCGTCACCGGCGCGCCCGGCCCGCTATTGCCGCCCGCGCCACCGCCCAGGCTGCTGCGGCGCAGATCGACGCTGCCGCCGATGACCGAAACCGCCGGGGTTGCGCCGGGGCCGCGGCCGCGCAGCGTGACGGGGGCATCCAGCCAGCTGCCCGCCCGCACGCGGTCGAACCGCGCCTCGGCCAGTTGACCGTCATCGCGCAACGTGACCTGCCCCGACGCGTAAAGGCCCGGCGTATCCAGAACCAGCGAGTCGATCCGCGGCCGCTCGCCCAGAAGGCCGACCAGTTTCAGCGTGCCGGTCTGCGCGCGCGGCAGCGACCAGCCCAACGGCGGAACCGCCAGCCCCAGACCGCCAAGCGCCGAACGCATGGCAAACCTCGGAGGCCCGTCGGCCGGCAGGTCGAGGTCGATGGTCGCGGGGGCCTGGCCGCTGAAGGTGCCGGGCGGCAGGCCAAGGTTGAATTCCTGCGCGAAATCGGGCGACAGTTCGACCTCGCCACTGACGCGGCTGCCGCTGGCGCCGGGGCCCAGCGGCGCCTCCCATGTGGCGTCGAAGGGCACGGAGCCGACACGGCCCTGCCCGCCGATCCGCAACCGCGATTTCGTGACATCGACGGTCAGCGCGGGCGCGGTCAGCACACGGCCCGGCATGATGTCTTCGCTGCGCACGTCGCGCAATTGCGCGGTGGCGCGAATGCCCACCTCGTCAGGGCTGAGCCGCTGTTTCAGTATCAGGTCGATCTGCCCCTGCACGGCCGCGCGCCCATCGGCCATCGTCGCCGGGCGGCCCACCTTTTGAAGGTAGTTGAACGGTTCGAGATCCAGCAGCGCCAGCGCCGCCGTGATGGTCGAACGCGTATTCAGCGCGACCTGGGCGGGCGCCTGGCGGATGCGCACATCGGGCACGATGAATGTGGTGCCCGTCACATCGACCGCCCCGCCCTGCGGCGCGGCCACCTGCCCGCCATCGGCGCTGACGACAAAGCGGCTGTCGCGCAGCGTGACCTGGCCCGATGCGCCGGTGATGCGGGGAAAGGTTTTCAGGAAACTCAGTTCCGCCCCATCGAAGCGCAGGCCCAGATACAGGTCAGGCCCCTCGCGCGGGATGGTGCGATAGGCCAGTTCGATATCGCGCAGCTGCGCCTTGTGGATATTCTGGGCGATCCAGCTGCGGGTGCGCGGCTTGACGGTTTCCGGCCACAGGGCCAGCACCCTCTCGGGGGCGATGCCGTCCATGCCGCCCTGCAGGCCCAGCACCCATCCCTCGGGCGCGGCCAGCAGACGGCCCGCCAGCTGCAGGGCATGGTCGCCGTCGCGCACGGTCATCCGCCCCATTTCAAGCTCGAACGGGTCGAGGCGCAACCGCATATCGGCATCCGCGCCGGCGATCTCGATAGGTTCGGGATAAAGGCCGTTCGGATTGGCGCGCAGCTCGGACATGCTGAATTGCCCGGTAAACTGCGTGGGCCAGCCATCTTTGACACCCTGCATCACCGCCGCGCCCTCGGCCCGCAGGCGGGCCCAGGGGCTGACCAGCGTCAGGTCGTCGAACACCAGCCGCTGCGCGTCGGGCGCATAGGTCATGTAGGCGCGCAGGCTGTCAAAGGGCACCGGGCGGGTTTCGTCGGTGGGCTGCAAGACCCCCGGCCCTATCTGCAACGCCGCGCTCAGCGGGCCCAGCTTGCCCCGGTCGTCAACGGCCACGCGCATCGCCCCCGAGATCGGCGCCCGCAGCACGCCCAGCCATGCCAGCGCCGGCGAATGCACCGCGATATCCTGCGCCGCCATATCGGCCAGGTTCACGCCGAACTGCGCCCCCAAGCGACCGATGGCGCTGCTGTAATTCAGCTCGAGCGTGGTGACGGTATCGCCACCGCCCAGCAGCGCGAAATCCGCGCTGATATCCAGTGCGTTGCCGGATCGGTCCAGCCGCAGCCGCCCGCCATCGACCGTCCAACCGCGATCCAGGCGCAGGTCTTCGTAACGCAGGGTCAATGCCTCGGCCTCGATCCGGCGCAGCCGCTGCAATTCGGGCCGCGACAGCGCATCATCCAGGGTTTTCAGCAATTGCGTCAACGATGCGCTTTGGCCCACCGGCGTCAGCGCCTCGCCCAGGGCCAGGTCGAAACTGCCATCGCTCAGCCGCCGCAGCCGCAGCGACGCCCCCGCCAGCCGGACCGAGGCCGGGCGCAGATGGCCACGCAGCAGCGCGGGCATCGACAGGCCCGCATCGACCCGCGCAAGGGTTACCAGCGGCTGGCCATCGGGGCGGGCCACGTCGACATCGCGCAGCAGCACCCGCGGGCGCCAGCCTTCGTCGACGCGGGCGACGATTTCGCCCACCGCGATGTCCAGCCCCGCCGCATTGGCGTTCAACTGCGCCTCGGCCTCGGCGCGCAACCAGCCCGGCACCGTGAAATCGCGGCCAACCGCCCATTGCAGCGCTGCCAGAACCGCCGCGAACACGACGACAATCACGCCCAGCGACCAAAGCAGCCGGGGCAGCCAACGGTGTGTTTTGCGGGCCTGTGCGCCCGGGTCGTTTTGCGGGGCGTCGGTGTCTGTCACGTGCTCTCTGCCTTGCCGCCTTTATTCTTGCCTGCCTTGTCCTAATATGGAACTCACGATTTGCACACGAGGGGAGAAATGGCCGATGGTCGCCGAAACCGACACCGCACCCGATTTCAGCCTGCCGCGCGATGGCGGCGATGTCGTCACCCTGTCACAGCTGCGCCCCGCGCCGGTCGTGCTATTTTTCTACCCGCGCGATGACACGTCGGGCTGTACCAAGGAAAATATCGCCTTTTCCGCGCTTTACCAGCAATTCCTCGATCTGGGCGTGCAGGTCTTCGGCATTTCGAAGGACAGCGTCGCCAGCCACGAGAAATTCATGGCCAAAAAAGACCTGGTCGTGCCGCTGCTGTCGGACGAGAACAGCACCACATGCGAGGATTACGGCGTGTGGAAAGAAAAAAAGATGTACGGCAAGACCTTTATGGGGATCGAGCGCAGCACCTTTCTGATCGACGGCGAGGGCAAGATCGCCCGCGCCTGGCCCAAGGTAAAGGTCGACGGCCACGCCGAAGAGGTGCTGGAGGCCGCGAAAGCCCTGTGACCAAGACGTTGACGGAAATGGCGGTCGAGGTTCTGACCACGGCCGATGGGCGCGAGAAAACCGCGCTGTCGCACGAACATGCGGCGGCGTGGCGCGCCGCGCGGCAGGCGGGCACGCCCATCCCGGTGGGCACCGCCAACCCGCCCCTGCGGCCGGCCCGCCCGGACCGGCCCGAATTGCTGGACCCGCGAGATGTGCCCAAGCGAAAGCCGGGCAGCCCGCAGGGCCGCATCGCCATCCTGCACGCCGTGGCGCATATCGAACTGAACGCCGTCGACCTGCATTGGGACATCATCGCGCGCTTTGGCCATGTGCCGATGCCACCGGGGTTTTACGATGACTGGGTGAAATCGGCGGATGAAGAGTCCAAGCATTTCAACCTTGTCTGCGACTGCCTCGAGGCGATGGGCAGCCATTATGGCGCCCTGCCCGCCCATGCCGGCATGTGGCGCGCCGCCGAGGACACGGCCGAGGATCTGCTGGGCCGGCTGGCCGTGGTGCCCATGGTGCTTGAGGCGCGCGGGCTGGACGTGACGCCCGGCATGATAGGCATATTCGAAAAGGCCAAGGACGCGCAGACCGTGGATGCCCTGAAAACGATCTACGCCGAAGAGGTCGGGCACGTCGCCTATGGCTCGAAATGGTTCCACTTTCTTTGCGGGCGCGACAACCTTGACCCAAAAGACGTGTTTCACGACCTGGTGCGCACCTATTTCCACGGCGCGCTAAAGCCGCCGTTCAACGAGGAAAAGCGCGCCGAGGCCGGTCTGCCGCCCGATTTCTACTGGCCGCTGGCCGACGAAACGCCACCCCGGCCGGTCTGACCGATCCCCTGCAAGCCATTCTGAATCGGCGGTTTTCTGCCGAATCGCCGTGGCTGACCGAGCACGCGGCCAAAATTCTTGCACGCCTTGCAACCTGTCGTTAATCACCCAATGGGCGCGTATTTCGGGGGAGCGCCCAAACCGTAATGGGACAAGGGGCGGTTTCTTGAGAACTCGACTGGCTATTCGCACACACGCAATCCTGGAACGCTGGTTTCCCGAAAAGCGGCTGTTCCTTCGCTCTGACACCGACACGCGCTTTATCCGGCTGCGCCCCCACACCCAGCTATTCGCCTTCGCCGGAAGCGCCATCCTGGTGGCCTGGGCCACCATCGCCACCGCGATCCTTTTGATGGATTCGATCGGCGCCGGCAATTTCCGCGAACAGGCCAAACGCGAACAGCGCATGTACGAAGAACGGCTGAACGTGCTGTCCGCGCAGCGCGACAGCCGCGCCGCCGAGGCGCTGGCCGCGCAGGAGCGGTTCAACTCGGCCCTGGAGCAGATTTCGGTGATGCAGTCGCAGCTGCTGGAATCGGAAAACCGCCGCCGCGAACTGGAAACCGGGATCGAGGTGATCCAGACAACCCTGCGCCGCACCATGACCGAACGCGACAGCGCCCGCCGCGAGCTGGCCGCGCTGAAAGATCAGGATGAAACCGATGGCGCGCAAAGCTTCATGGCCAGCGCCGGCCCCGCCGCCGAGGGCACACTTGACATGCTGACCGCCGCGCTGGCTGAAACCGCCGCCGAACGCGACCAGATCGAGGCCAACGCCCAGGACGCATTGCTGCAGGCCGACGAGCTGGCGCAACGCCTGAAACTGCTGCAAGACCAGAACGACCAGATTTTCCGCCAGCTGGAAGAGGCGATGGCGATCTCGGTCAAGCCGCTGGACAAGATGTTCCGCGCGGCCGGCATGAGCACCGACAGCTTGCTCAGCCAGGTGCGGCGCGGCTATTCCGGCCAGGGCGGCCCGCTGACGCCGATCAGCTTTTCAACCAAGGGTGAAATGCCCGGCATGGGCACCGACCGCGTGAACAACCTGCTGGACCAGATGGATCGGCTGAACCTCTATCGCATCGCCGCCGAGGCCGCGCCCTTCGCTAACCCCGTCAAGGCCGGCTATCGCTTTACCAGCGGCTTCGGCTATCGTCGCGATCCCAAGACCGGCGGCCGCCGCCTGCACAAAGGCGTCGATTTCGCCGGACCTGTCGGCACGCCGCTGTATTCCACCGCTGACGGTGTTGTGACCCACGCGGGCTGGTCTTCGGGCTATGGTCGCCTGGTCAAGATCCAGCATCAATTCGGTATCGAAACCCGCTATGCCCATATGTCGAGAATTGGCGTGAAAGTCGGCCAAAGAGTCTCGCGCGGGGAGCGGATAGGTGATATGGGAGCGTCTGGACGTGTAACCGGCCCCCACCTGCACTATGAAGTGCGCGTTGGCGGAAAAGCCGTCAATCCGATGATCTATATCAAGGCTGCAAACGATGTTTTCTAAGAGCAAAATCAACGAACCCGGCCCCAAGGCCGCAGACGCTGCAAAGCCCGCAGCCCCCGAGTCGAGCCCGGTGCCCAAGCCCCAGGCCGATTTCAAATCCAGCACGGCCCCCAAGGCCAAGCCGCCCGCGTCGGTGCTGTCGGCGGATTTGCACATCACGGGCAACATCAAGACCACCGGCGATGTCCAGGTCGAAGGCAACGTGGAAGGCGACATTCGCGCCCACCTGCTGACGATCGGCGAAAGCGCCACCATCAAGGGCGAGGTTGTCGCCGATGACGTGGTCATCAACGGCCGTATCGTGGGCCGCGTGCGCGGCCTGAAGGTGCGCCTGTCGTCGACCGCGCGGGTCGAGGGTGACATCATCCACAAGACGATCGCCATCGAATCCGGCGCCCATTTCGAAGGCTCGGTGCAGCGTCAGGACGATCCTCTGTCGGGCAAGCCCGGCAACAAGGCCCCGGCCGCCGCAGCCGCGCCCCAGGGTGGCGACGCCGGCAAGGCCTGATCGGTCACCGCCAGATCAAACCATTACGGGCGCCCGGTCGGGCGCCCGTTTTCTTTTCGGCGGATCGTCGGCCTACGCCTCAAGCTCGGCATCCCAATACAGGAAATCCATCCAGCTTTCGTGCAGGTGCCCGGGCGGGAACTTGCGCCCCATGTTGCGCAATTCCTCGGCCGCTGGCGCACGGGGCGGACGGCGCAGATGCAGCCCCGCCTGCCGCAGCGTTTTCGACCCCTTGCGCAGATTGCATGGCGCGCAGGCGGCCACCACGTTTTCCCAGCTTGTCACGCCCCCGGCGGCGCGCGGCACCACGTGGTCGAATGTCAGCTCGCCCTTCGAGCCGCAATACTGGCAGCGGAATTCATCCCGCAGAAAAAGATTAAAGCGCGTGAAGGCCACGCGCTTTTGAGGTTTCACATAGTCTTTCAGGACCACCACCGACGGTATCCGTATCACCGTCGAGGGGCTGCGCACGGTTTCGTCGTATTCGGCGACGATGTTCACCCGATCCAGCCAGACCGCCTTGATCGCCTCCTGCCAGGGCCAAAGCGACAGCGGATAGTAGGACAAAGGCCTGTAATCCGCGTTCAACACCAACGCCGGGTGCCGCCTGAGAGCGCCCGGTTCTCGTACGAAATCTGTCCTGAAATCACCATCCATCGGGGACTCACCCTCCGCCCTGTCTGCATCGAACCTCTGCACCAGGGCGGGACGCGCCCGCCCCAATAATACGTCTACTATATATCGCGTTTCGAAGGGGGCAAGCCCTACGATATACGGTAGTCGCACGGGCAATCTGGCCTGCCAATGAAACAGGCAGATGACAGGGGCGGATCGGGTTCAGAATTCGGTCACGGGCGCAAAAGGCGCGCGCGTCACAGCCCGCACTTGTCGCGCATAAAGGCCAGCGCCACCGACAACCCATCGGGCGCGATGCCATGCGCGGTGCCCTTCATGATATGGGCGTAGACCTCTTGCCAGCCCGCCTTTTGCAGCGCCTCGGCCGCATCAGGGAGCGATTGCACAGGCACCACGTCATCGGCATCGCCATGCACCAGCAGAACCGGAGGGCGGCTTTGCACCTCGTCGGCCAGCAGCTCGGGGTTCAGCAGGCGGCCGGAAAAGCCGACGATGCCGGCGATTTCATCCTCGCGCCGGGGCGCGACATGCAGGCTCATCATCGTGCCTTGGCTGAACCCGAACAAAACCATCTGTTCGGGCAAAAGATCCTCATCCACCAGCAACGCATCCAGAAATGCGTTCAGGTCATCCACCGCCGCCGCCATGCCGCGCGCGGCCTCTTCTTCGGACGATCCGTCCAGCCAGGGGATCGGGAACCACTGGTATCCGAAGGGCATGCCGGGGATCGATTCCGGCGCGTCGGGCGCCACGAACAGCGTGTCGGGCAGGTGCTCGCCCAGCACATCGGCCAGCCCCAGCAGGTCGGCGCCGTTGGCGCCATAACCATGCAGAAACACCACGACCGAGCGTGTGCTGCCCGAAACGGGTTCCTTGCGGCCGGCGGTCAAAACTCGTGTCATGCGATCCCCTCGCGTTGCTTTTCCACATGGTAGTAGGCCCAAAGTATCCGCGCCGCAACCGAGCGCCAGGGCGACCATCCCTCGGCCATCTGGCGCAGGGCGCGTTCGCTGGGGCGTGCGGACAGGGCATAGAGCATCCGCGCCCCTTCCTGCAACGCCAGGTCGCCGGCGGCAAAGACATCGGCATGGCCCAGGCTGAACTTGGCATAGATCTCGGCCGTCCAGACGCCGATGCCCTTGACCGCGACCAGCTGTTTCACGACCTCGTCGGTGGGCGCGTCGCGCAAGGCGCCGTAATCGATATCGGCGGCGGCCAGCGCATGGGCATAGGCGGCTTTCTGGCGGCTCAGGCCCACGGCGCGCAACTCTTCCTCTGTGTGGGCCAGGATGGCGTCGGGCGTGGTCAGGCCCGCATCCTCCAGCTTGGCCCAGATCGCACGGGCCGAGGCAACGCTGACCTGCTGGCTGACGATGGCACTCAGCAGTTGGGCGAAGCCGTCGGGCCGGCGCCGCAGGGGCAGCGGCGCGCAGATGTCATAGGCATGCGCCATGCGCGGGCAGCGCCCCGCCAGCCAGGCCGCGCCCTCGGCCACATCCGCATCGGTTTCGATGATCCGCGTCACGCGGGCAGCTGGCCGGTCAGGACATAGCGCAGGATCTGCACCACCTGCCCCGGTTCACGCGCCACGGCCAGCGCGGCGGCATCGACTTCTTTCAGCGCGTGGTCATGCTCGGGCTGTTGCAGGATGATCAGCGACTTGCCCAGGGCGGCGGCATAGCCCGCATCGAAGGCGGTGTTCCATTGCTTGTATTTCTCGCCGAACCGCACGACGACCACATCCGCATCGACCAGCCCCTTGCGGGTGCGGATGGCGTTCACCATCGCGCCCTTGTGGTCGTGCCAATATTTGTCATCCTCGGCGCCCAAGATCGCCACACCGCAATCGTCGCTGGCGGCGTGATCTGTAACGGGGCTGGAAAACTCCACGTCCAGGCCCTGCGCCCCTTCGATGATCTGCTCGCGCCAATCGGTGTGGATTTCGCCCGACAGGTAAACCTTCAGCATTCCGCCCTCCGTTCTTTCGCGTTCGGGCCAGATGTAGCCGCCCTGCCCCGCGGCTGCAACGCGCGGCCCCTAATCGGCGCGGCGCGCGATCACCAAACGGCCCGGCGGGCTGTCGGGATAATCGCCGGTTTCGATGATCTCGAACCCAGCCGAAGTTATGGCCCCTTCCAGCCCCTCGCGCGACAGCCGGTTGAACTGCGGTGCCTTGCCAAGCGCCTGCAGCAACGGCAGCGCCAGCATGATCAGCCGGTGACGCAGCTTCACGCCTTGGCCCCGCAGGCACACGGTTTTCGAAATGAACAGCCCACCGGGTTTTACCTGATTGCGAATCCACGCCAGTCCGCCTGGCATATCCGTCAACAGGTGCAGCATGTTGAAGGCCAGCACCACATCGAAGGGGCCGCGCGCGGCCAGATCGGCCTCGCCCACCCCCGCCTGCATCAGCGACAGGTTCGGCGGCGGGTCACCGGCATCCAGCCGCGCCTGCGCCTGCGCGATCATGCCGCTGGAATAATCGGTCGCCAGATACGTCCCCACATCGGGGGCCAGGCGCAACGCCGTGCTGGCCGTGCCGCAGCCCAGTTCCACCACATGCGCATCTGCGCGCAGATGCGGGGTGATCCGCGCCAGCGACGCCTCGTAGGCGGCGGGGTTGCCCATTGCCTGCGCCGCATAGCGCGGGGCCATCTTCGTCCAGAACGCGCTGCCGGTCATCGCCACCTCCGGTTGTCGATGGGACAGCATCGCCCGGGCCGCTTACCCGCGCAAGGTGCCGCCGGTGGCCTTTGTCACCTTTTCCACGATCTTTTGGCTGACCGCCTCGATATCGGCCTCTTTCAGCGTCTTGTCGGTCGGCTGCAAGCGCACCGTGATGGCCAGCGATTTCTTGCCCTCGCCCAGGCTGCCGCCGATGAATTCGTCGAACACCCGAACATGATCGATCAGCGCCTTGTCGGCTCCGGCCGCCGCGTTGACCAGCGTCAGCGCCTCGACCTCGCTATCGACGACAAAGGCAAAGTCACGCTCGACCGCCTGCAGGTCATTGAGCACCAGCGGCGGACGTGTCGAGGATTTCTTCTTCGACATCGGGATTTCCGCCGGGAACAGCGTGAAGGCCATGGCCGGGCCTTTCACATCCAT
>JAASTF010000231.1 GCA_021767525.1 Paracoccaceae bacterium | reverse complement strand
TTGTCCGCGCGTCCAGCCGCCCGCACAAACCACGCGGCCCCCGCAAAGGGCTAGAAAGTAACTGCCGCTGGCCAGCAGATCGGGCTGCGCGCGGGTGATGACAGGCAGCGCCTTGTCCAGCAGGTCGGGCGGGTAATCGGCGGCCATCAGCGCGGGATAGGACCGCGCCAACAGCGCGTCGACCGCGGCCATGTCGGCGGGGCCGGACAGGCGGATTTCGGGGGGCATGTGGTAGGGCATGGGCTGGCAATCCTTGGGGTCAGGGGCAGCCAGCGCAGGTGGTTTCGGCAAAAGAAAACGCCGCGCTGGCCCGGGGCCGCGCGGCGTTCGTCTTGTCCGGTGTCAGGCGATCTTACTTGATCTTGCCTTCCTTGTACTCGACATGCTTGCGCGCGACCGGATCGTACTTACGTACGGTCATCTTTTCGGTCATGGTGCGCGCGTTTTTCTTGGTCACGTAGAAGTGGCCCGTGCCCGCGGTCGAGTTCAGGCGGATCTTGATGGTGGTCGGCTTCGCCATTGTCGCTCTCCTGCACAGGGCGGAGTGCTGCCGCCCGTGAAATCCTTTGAAGCCCGCCTTTTACCCGGGGCGCGGCGAGAGTCAACAGCGAAACCCCGGCAAGACACGAGAATTTGCGCCCGCAGGCGTTACAGCGGCGGACGGCTCATCGCGGCGTGCAGCTGGGCCACGGTTTCATCGCTGAGCTGCAGCGCCTGGGCAAGACCGCGCAGATAGGTCCGCTCGGCCTCGGTATCGACGGAGATCGCCATCAGCGCGGCGGAGTAGACCTGCGCGCGCATCGCGTCGCTGGTGTCGCGCGCCAGCGCCATCGGATCGACCGGCGCATCCAGCGCCTCTTGGACAAAGGCGATCTGCTCGTCGCTGGCATCCGAAAGGTGGTCGAGGATGATCTTGCGCTCGGCCTCGTCGATTTCGCCGTCGGACTTGGCGGCCTGGATCATCGCGCGGATCATCAGGCGGGCGTTTTCCTCGCTCGCGGCGCCGGCCGGGCTGTTCTGTGTCAGAACCTCCATCATGTCCGACACGCCGCGCGCCCCGGCACTGGCGGCGCTGGTCATGGCACCCATCAGGTTGCCCAGCCCCGCCTCGGTCGCGTCGGTGGCCGCGGCCGCCTGATCGCCATAGCGGTTGAACATGTCGCGCATCTGCTGCTGGTCGACGGGCATCCCCATCTTTTGCGCCATTTCGGCCATCTGGTCGGCCATCCCGCCCGGTTGGCCCGCGTTGCGCATGGCGTCCTTGACGCCCGCCATGCCGCCCATCTCCTTGACCTTTTGCACACCCCGCGCTGCGGCGAAGCCCACCGCCAGCGTGGCCAATGTCTTGACGAAACTCATGATCGAACCCTCCTTTGTGTCGCTGGGCAGAGTATCACGAGACGCGCAACAGTCACGCGACAGTTTCCGATCCGATTGCGCGCCTGCGGCGCAACAGGACCTGTCGTCGTCGGGCCAATGCCCTCCGCCTCCACGCGTATGGCGAGCGTGACGCAAGCGCCCAATGACAGCGCCCCAGCAATCCGTGGGTGCCTCCGGCGGGAGTTTTTTGGGCAAGATGAAGTTGGCAGAGCCAGCGCCCCATTTGGGGCAAGATACGCGCGGAGGGCCTGTAAGCCGGATTTTGTCCAAGGGGCGCACCCCTTTGGATGGCCATTCATCTACGGGCACCGTTGCCGATGTCCCTTGAGCTGCCAACCCGAACCCCTGGGCCGAGACATGCCCTGCGGCGATATCGGTTGCCCGATCAGCCCGCGCGGGGTTCCTATTCGGCATTGCTCCCGGTGGGGCTTGCCATGCGGGGGCTGTTGCCAGCCCCCCGGTGGGCTCTTACCCCACCGTTTCACCCTTACCCGTCACGGGGACGGGCGGTTTCTTTTCTGTGGCGCTTTCCGTCAGGTTGCCCTGCCCGGGCGTTACCCGGCACCGTTGTCTCGTGGAGTCCGGACTTTCCTCGGACGTTGCCGCCCGCGGCCATCCGGCCCTCCGCGCATGGCGGACTTAGGCGCTGGCTGGCCTGCGGTCAACGGGAAAGCGGGCGGCAAGGTCTTGCGCGGCAGCCAGGATCTCGGGGCCACCGGTCAGCCCGGAAAACCGTGCGCAGAACGCATCGCGCATCTCAGGCGAGGCCAGCCCGCCGGGCGGCACCGGATAACCAAAGCCGCGCAGCGCGTCGGCGAAGGCCTGCATGGTGTGGGCGGTCCAGAAATCGCGCGGATCGCTGCCTGTTTCACGCGGTTTGCATTGGGGCCAGACCGACAGACCCTGCCGCGCCAGCCGGCACCAATCGAAACGGTGGCCCGGGTCGCGCTTGCGCGCGGGCGCCATGTCGGCATGGCCGATGACGCGTTCGGGCGGGATGCGCCAGCGATCAAGGATACCGGGCAGCAGCCACTCCAACCTTTGCATCTGGCGCTCGGCAAAGGGATGGTCGCCGCGATTGTCCAGCTCGATCCCGATCGAGCGTGAATTCACATCCGTGACCGCGCCCCATTGCCCTGCGCCCGCGTGCCAGGCGCGCATGTCTTCGTCGACCATCTGCCACAGCGTACCATCGGCGCCGATCAGGTAATGGGCCGACACCTCGGCCGCGGGATCGCACAGTCGATCAAGTGCGGCGCGTGCGCCATCCATCGCGGTGTAGTGGATCACCACCATGTCGGGCCGCGCGCCATCGCGCCGTGGCCCGAAATTGGGCGAAGGATGCCAGGCTGCGCCGCTCAGCGCGATCAGCCCCCGCGCACGGCGCGGAAGGGCGCGGGATCCCAGCTGCAGGCAAAACCGTCGCCATCGGGATCGAGGCCCAGCCGGTCACGCTCGGGGCCGCCGCGGGCCAGGAAATCCTCTTGCGCGCGATCGGGCGAGGGATATTTCGCACAGTTCCGCTGATACCGCGACTGGCTGACCAAGCCGCCGCGACGATAAAGCGCCACACCGCGCGGATTGGTGGTGCGCAGGGCGTAATCGACGATGTTCGGGCCGGTGGCGCCGCTGCGGCTGGGCAGTGCCTCGGGTTGGATCACCTGGTATTGCGCGCGGTTCTGTGCGATGCGCTGTGCGTCGCTTTCGATGCTGCGCAGGTTCGACACGTTGCCGAAATCGTTTTCCTGGCTGATCCCGGCGGCATTCACCGCTTCGGGCGGCGGGTTGGACGGGCTGGCCTGAACCGGCTCGACCCCGGAATTCAGCGCAGCGGCGGTATCGGCGGCCAGGCGCTCGGCCTCGGTCTGGGGCGGGTTCGTGGCCGACAGGGGCGCGCCCGCGGCGTTGCCTTGCACCTGCGCGCGCGCCTGCGGCGTGTTGCGCCCGGTGCCCGGCACCTCGTCCGAGATGGTGTTCGCCGGCGGCAGGGCGCTGCCGGTCAACGCGGCCTCGCGCGCGGCCTGTTGGCGCTGATACTCGTCATAACTGCCGAAACCGACACCCGCGCCACTGTCGGGAACGGTCGTGTTGCAGGCGGCCAAAGCCAGAGCCGCCGCACAGCAAAGGAAAACACGCATCGTCTGCATCCTGCCTGAGTTTGTTTTCAGGCGGTTTACCACCATTTATCGGGCTTGGCCACAAAACCCGCTGCGCGTTCCAACGCATAAGCGGTGTTCAGCAGGTCGCCCTCTTCCCAGGGACGGCCGATCAGCTGCAGGCCCAGGGGCAGGCCCTGACGGTCCAACCCGGCGGGTACGCTGATGCCCGGCAGGCCAGCCAGGTTCACCGTCACGGTAAACACGTCGTTCAGATACATCTGCACCGGGTCGGCCTCGGCCATCTCGCCCAGGCCGAAGGCGGCGGACGGGGTGGCGGGCGTCAGGATCGCGTCGATCCCGTCGGCGAAGACCTGTTCGAAATCGCGCTTGATCAGGGTGCGCACCTTGCGGGCGCGGTTGTAATAGGCATCGTAAAAGCCCGCAGACAGCACGTAGGTGCCGACCATCACGCGGCGCTGCACCTCGTGACCAAAGCCTTCGGCGCGGGTTTTCTCGTACATCTCGGTGATGCCGTCGCCCTGCGCCAGCTTGGCCCGGTGGCCATAGCGCACGCCGTCATAGCGCGCGAGGTTCGACGACGCCTCGGCCGGTGCGATCACGTAATAGGCAGGCAGCGCGTATTTCGTGTGCGGCAGGGAAATGTCGCGGATCTCGGCGCCCGCATCCTTGAGCATCGCGGTGCCATCGGCCCACAGCTTTTCGATCTCTTCGGGCATGCCGTCCATGCGGTATTCGCGCGGGATGCCGATGACCTTGCCCTTGATGTCGCCGGTCAGCATCGATTCGAAATCGGGCACCGGCAGATCGGCGCTGGTGGAATCCTTGGGATCATGGCCGCACATCGCCCGCAGCATGATCGCCGCGTCGCGCACATCCTTGGTCATTGGGCCCGCCTGATCCAGCGAGCTGGCGAAGGCCACGATGCCCCAGCGCGAGCAGCGGCCATAGGTGGGCTTGATCCCCGTGATGCCGGTAAAGGCCGCGGGCTGACGGATCGAGCCGCCGGTATCGGTGCCGGTCGCGGCCAGGCACAGGTCGGCCGCCACCGCCGCGGCCGAACCACCGGACGAGCCACCGGGCGTCAGCGCGGTGTCGTCATTGCCACGCCGCCAGGGGTTCACCGCGTTGCCGTAGACGCTGGTTTCGTTCGAGCTGCCCATGGCGAACTCGTCCATGTTCAGCTTGCCCAGCATCACCGCGCCCGCGTCCTGCAGCTGCTGGCTGACGGTGGATTCGTATTCGGGCTTGAACCCTTGCAGGATGCGGCTGGCGGCCTGGCTGTCGACACCCTTGGTGCAGAACAGATCCTTGATGCCGATGGGCAGGCCGCACATGTCGGGCGCGTCGCCGTGGGCGATGCGGTCGTCGGCGGCCTTGGCACGCTCCAGCGCGATCTCGGGGGTCTTGTGCACGAAGGCGCCCAGCGCGTCGGCGGTATCGATGGCATCAAGGCAGGCCTGGGTCAGCTCGACGCTTGTCACCTCGCCCTTGCGCAGGCGGTCGCGGGCCTCGGCCAGGGTCAGTTTGGTCAGCTCGGTCATGGCTTACTCCACCACCTTGGGCACGGCGAAGAACCCTTCGCGGGCATCGGGTGCGTTCGACAGGATCTTTTCGGGCATGTTGCCATCGGTCACAACGTCCTCGCGCCGTTTCAGGCGCATGGGCGTGACGCTGGTCATCGGCTCGACGCCGTCCACGTCCACCTCGTTCAGCTGCTCGATAAAGCCGAGGATGGTGTTGAATTCCTCTGCCAGCGCCGGCAGCGCGTCATCCTCGACCTTGATACGGGCGAGCTTGGCCACCTTGGCGGCGGTTTCGAGGTCGATCGACATGAGTGATCTCCGGGATTGTGCAGGTCTTGCCCCGCGTTTAGCGCCGTG
>JAASTF010000028.1 GCA_021767525.1 Paracoccaceae bacterium | reverse complement strand
GCCGCACCGCGCGCGCGGATGATTTCGCTTATTATCGCGATCAGGTCGAAATGTCGGACCTTGGCCTGTCCCTGCCCGACCCGGCCTGAGCACCGCAAACGAAAAGGCCCCCGCGCCGGCAGGGGCCTTGTTCCGTCATGTCCGGATCGCGATTTTCGTCAGCTTGTGCTGACCGGCAGGTCGTAGCGTACGATGATCGTATCCAGCTGTTCTGCCGTGAAATTGTTACGCGCAAGGCGACGCACGGTCACGATAAAGCTGAACCGCGCCCGCAGCGCACGGATTTTCTGGCGCAGGTACTCGCGTTCGGTACGATCGGTGGACGCCTGGAAATCGGCCTGGGCCTGATCGAACTCGGCCCGGATTTCATCCAGGATATCGCCAAGAGCGTGGTACACCTGGTTGCGCTGCTGTTGCAGCGTCATGGCCTGCGCCGCCGGCGCAGTCACGAAGACGCTAAGAGCCAATGCCAGACAAATGAACAGTTTTCTCACGAATCCGCCCCGAAATAGGTTCTGAACTTGTGCTTTGTATAGACCTTCCCCCTGCGATTGTCCATTAGGTGTTAACGCCGCGAGGAGGAAGTTTCGTGCAAAACGCAATTCTGAAAGTGCAGGCGCTTATTGGTTGGGCAGTTTTCGCCGTGTTGATTGCCGCGACCCTGGCTCTTGGTGCAAATCGGCCGGTCAGTTGGACGCTGATGGCGATGGCAATCATTGCGCTCTTTTCCATTCAGCTTTTTATTGACCTGTTTCAGAAACGACCGCCTGTATTCAATCGCCTGTGGTTGCCCGCGCTATTGTTTGTCGGGGTTCTGATATGGGGCTGCGTGCAGATCCTGCCGGGCATGGGCCTGGCGGCGCATCCGGTCTGGGCCCTGGCGCCCGCCGGCGCTGCGCCGCGCCTGTCGGCCGATCCGGCGCAGGGGCTGCATGTGCTGCTGCGGCTTTCGGCCTATGCGATGGTGTTCTGGATCGCGGTGCGCAGCGCAGCGGGCAAGGACAATGCCCTGCGCTACCTGAAGGCGTTCGCTCTGGTTTCGATGGCGCTGGCGGGGTTCGGTATCTATGCAGCCGTCAGCGGGCAGAACCCGATCCTGGGTCCGCTGGCCAGCGACACTGTCTCGGCCAGTTTTGTCAATCGCAACAATTACGCCACCTTCGCGGGGTTCGGTCTGGTGGTCTGCCTGGGGCTTTTGCTGCGGGCGGTGGCGCATGACCAGTCGGGGCGCAAATCGGCCCTGGCGGGGGTCTTGCAGGGGCTGGTTTCCGGGGGCTGGCTGTGGCTGGCGGGGGCCACTTTATGCGCCGGGGCGCTGATGCTGTCGCTGTCGCGCGGCGGTGCGGCGGCCGCGATCGTGGGGGTGTTTGTGCTTTTGGGAACACGGGTGCAGCGCGGCAACCGCGCCGCACTGGTGCCGGTGGCGGTCGTGGCGGCGCTGGTCCTGGCCGTGCTGCTCTCGGCCTCGACGGGGACGCTGAATCGCGTCCTTGCCACCTCGGATGAAGAGGGACGTTTCGCGGTCTTTCCCGCCATCGTCACCGCCATCGCCGAGCGCCCGCTGCTGGGCAACGGGCTGGGTGCGTTCCACACGGCGTTTCGCGCCTGGGTGCCGCCCGAGGCCGCGGTGGGCGAATGGGACATGGCGCATAATTCCTATCTGGAAAACGCCTTCGAAATGGGTCTGCCCGCGGCGGTGATCTTTTACGCGGCGCTGGCGCTTTTGGGCTGGCAGTTGCTGCGCGGGTTGAAAGAGCGCCGGCGTCACCGCACCGCTGTCGCGGTGGCATTGGCCTGTTTCTTTCTCGCGGGCTTTCACGCGGCTTTCGATTTCAGCCTGCAGATTCCGGCGCTGGCCGGGGTCTTTGCCTGGATCCTGGGTATCGGCTATGCGCAATCCTTCCGCTCGTCGGAGATGCGCGACATGCCGGGCTGACATGAAAAAACCGGCCCCTGCGCGGGGCCGGTTGATGCCTGTGGTGCCGCGAGGGCGCGGTGATCAGAGCAGGATGAAATCGTCGTTGCCCAGATCCGCGTCGGCCGTGCCGCGCAGATAGATCATGCCGTCACCGCCGATCAGCGACACGTCGATGATGTGCTGGCTGCCCGCCGCGTCATAGGTCACGGCACCGGCCGCTTCGAGGTCATCGCGGCTTTCGATGCCAAAGGCGGTCAGATCCAGCAGATCCGAGTCGATCCGGTCGAAGGCATTGATGAAGGTATCCCCGACATTTCCTTCAAAAACAAAGGTATCCGTGCCACGCAGGCCCGAGATCACCTCGGTTGCGTCGGTGGCATAGAACACCTGGTCCGCGGACGAGCCGGAGATCGACACAACGCCGTTGGCGCGCACCGATTCCGAATAGTCGAAGGCACCGGTTTCGTCGAAGAACTCGGACACCGTCACGAAGCTTTCGGTCGCGTCGTTCATGGTGAAGCGATAGCGCAGGACATTGCTGGTGCCATCGAACTCGTAGAACTCTTCGATCCCCATGAAGCTGAAGGCACTGCCATCGCTGCTGGCGTCATAAAGATATTGCAGCGTGATATTGCCGTCGGCGTCATAGACCTGCTCTTCCAACAGGTCGTTGTCATACTGCGTGATGCGGTATTCCAGCGTGCCGATGCTGTTGTACTGCACGCTGCGGAATTCGAAATCATAGGTGGTGCCGGTCGGGCTGAGATCGAAATAGAACTCTTCCAGCGTGGTGCCGGTATTGGGGTCGTATTGCGTGGTCACCTGCAGACCGTCATCCATGGTGCGGATGGTCTGGAACTGGTTGAAGTCCTGGTTGTAGTAGGTCACCAGGCTATCCACGCCGATATTGGCCGAGCCGTCATTGACGAAGGTTTCGACATAGGCGGTTTCGCCGCTGTCGAGATCGATCACTTCCTCGGTCAGGGTGATGTCGCCGGTGTTGTTGCCGCGGGTCCACTGGACCTCGTCCACGCCGCTGTCGATCAGGGCAAAGGCGCGGTCCAGCTCGACATTGCCGGCCAGGAACGACCAGTCGGCCACGCGCACGATCTCGCCATCGGCGCTGGTGCCCTGGATGTCGGTCAGCAGCAAATCGTCGCTGTCGAGGATCAGCGTTACGCTGGCGGCAAAGGCGATTTCTTCGATCGACAGCAGGGTGGCGCCGGTCAGGTCCACCTCGGTGCCGGTGCCGCCGGAAATCAGGCGGATCGTGTCGAAGCCGGCATTGCCGCGATAAAGCTCACCCGCCGCCGCGTCGCCCGCGGCGATATCGAAGCGGTCGTCGCCATTGCCCCCGATCAGCAGATCGACACCGGTGCCGCCATTCAGCACATTGCGGTCGTCGCCGCCAAACAGGACGTCATCGCCACCATTGCCATAGAGCACGTTGGGGCCGGCATAGCCGCGCACCACCTCGTCGGCGCTGCTGCCATAGAAATAGTCGATCTCGGTTCCGATATTGGTCAGGAAGAACCGGTCGATCGAGACATAGGTGTCGCCCTCGGCGATGTCGCGGCTGCCGCCGTTCACCACGTCAACGGTCACCCCGCCGGTCGCGTTCACAGAGTAATCGACAGTGTCGCGGACGCCAGGGGCGCCAACGAAGTTTTCTGCCGGAAGCGTCGGAGTGAAATTGGCCATCTATATCCCCACAGATTTCAGGGGATGTAAAAGCCGGACATCCCCAATTTGAATCAATTAAGCGCGTTTGCACCTTTGGCAGGCTCGCTTTTCTATATCGTGGACATTAACGAATTGGCAACAATTCTATGCCCGCCATGCAATGCGAAACGCCCGATTGCCCTAATTCACGGCATGTTTCGGCAAAATACAACTTTGACGTGTTATTTCCCGGGCTCGATGTTTTATTCGACGTAATAGTCTTTGTATTGCCCGCCGTAATAGCCATAGCCATACCCGTCATAGGCGTATTTCGCGGCCTTTGACTCGTTCACCATGGTCATCACCACGCCTATCAGCGGCGCGCCGATCCCGCGTAGCTGCTTGACCGCCTCGGCTGCCGCGCCGCGCGGGGTTTCGTCCCACTTCACCGAAAAGACCACCCCGTCGGCCAGGCCCGAGACGATGCGCGAATCGCTGACCACCAATGTGGGCGGCGTATCCAGCACCACCAGGTCATACTGGGCGCGCAGATGTTCGATCAGGGCGCGGAATTTCTGCGAGGCCAGGATATCGGCGGCGTTCTGGGTCGGGCGGGTGTCGCCGGCGCGCATCAACAGCACGTGCAGCCCGCTGTCGGAGTCTGTTGCCACCGCATCCTCGACCGATTGCGGATCGTTCAGCGCCGCCAGCAGACCGGGCCGGTCGGCATCGATATCGACCAGGGTCGACACTGCCGGCAGCCGCAGGTCGCAATCCACGATGATCGTCTTGCGCCCCATTTGCTGGCTGGTCAGCGCCAGCAGCACCGCGGTGGTCGACTTGCCCTCGCGCGGGGTGGACGAGGTCATCATCACCACCTTGGGCGGGCTGTCGACATTGGAAAACAGGATCGAGGTGCGCAGCCCTCGTATCGCCTCGGCCAGGGCCGAGCCGGGTTTTTCCCGGAAATGTTCCAGGATCTTGCGCCGTTTGTTGCCGGTATTGGGCACGATCGGCACGCTGGCCAGCACCGGCAGGTGCAACTGCTCTTCGGTCTGGCCGGGGTTGCGGAAGGTGTTGTTCAGCCGGTCGAGCAGAAAGACGAAGCCGACGCCCAGCACCACGCCGGCGACCCCGCCGATCGCCATCATGCGCCTTTTGCCCGCGGTCATCGGCCCGCGCGGCACCTCGGCGGGCGATATCACCCGCGCGTCGGCGCTTTGCAGGCTTTCCTGCTGAGAGGTTTCCTGCAACCGGCCCAGGAAGTTTTCATAAAGCAGCCGCGAGGCCTGGGCCTGGCGTTCCAGCTGTCGCAGCTCGATCTCGCCGGCGCTTTGGGCCAGGGCCTTTTCCTCGAGCGTGCGCACCCGGCGCGCCAGTTCGGCCACCTGGTCGCGCGCCGCGTCCCGCGCCACGGCGATCGACTCGACCACGCGGTTCGCCTCGGCGCGGATCTTGCGCCGGGTTTCGTCGATCTGTGCCTCGACGCGCCGCACCGACGGATGGTCGGGGCCGACGCTGGCGCGCAGCGTGGCCAGTTGCGACAAAAGCTCGCTTTCCTCTTCGCGGTAGCTCTGGATCAGCATCGTCTGGCGGAACTCGGGCACCGCGCCGGCGTCCATGTCATTGGCCAGCGCCTCGCGCAGGCGTTCGACCTGGGCGGTCAGCTCGATCTCTCGGGCCTGGGCCGCGCCGAGCGCGGCGTTGAACTCGGTCAGCTGCGCCTGGGTGATTTCGAGCGTCTGGCCGGCATCCTGCGCCAGCTGCGCCTCGGCTTCGGCGACGGCGTTCTCGGCCTCGGTCACACGCTCTTGCAGATCGAGCACCCGGGTGCTCAGCCATTCGGTGGCCGAGCGCGTTGCCTCGAGTTTCCCTTCGAGCTGGTCGATGATGTATTGCTCGGCAATGGCATTGGCGATGCGCGCGGCGGTGTCGGGGCGCCGCGACACGAAGCCGATCTGGATCACGGTCGAACCGCGCACCGCAGTCAGTTGCAGACCCCGGCGCACCCGCTCGATCATCGCCAGCCGCAACCGGCGTTCCTGCAGGGCGGGGTCGGGCGGCGGCGGATCGGCGGCGATCAGCCCGATCGATTGCAGGCTTGTCTTCAGATCCGGCGGCAGCGTCAGCCAGTCGAACATTCCCGGTTCCGGGGTGGCACGGGCGGGGTTGAATTCGGGGTTTTCCGCCAGGTTCAGCGTGTCGATCACCCGTTCGATCAGCGAGGTCGAGCGCAACACCTCGATCTGGTTCTGCAGATCCGCACCGCGTTCGTAATCGCGGTTGGCGACCACGTCCTCGACATTGACGATATTGGTGCGCTGCTGGTCGAAGATCACCGTGGCGGTGGCGCGATACATCGGCACCTGCTGGCTGGAATAGAACCAGGCCAGTGCCAGGCAGAACGCCATCGCCCCCAGGATGATCCACTTGCCCGACCACAGCATCCGCAGCAGCACGCCCAGGTCGATGCCATCCTCGTCGCGGGCCTCGGCGTCCGTCATCATGCCGCCGGGGCGCTGGCTGTCCTGCATCATGTCGTCACTCCCGTTTCGCCCTATGGCCCAGGCCCTGCGCCTAGTTGTCGATCGTTGCGTCCTGAACATAGACCGACGGGTTCGGTGCGAAAAAGCCCACCGCGCCGAAGAAATTGGCCAGCTTGGCGTTGGCGCTGTCCGACACGTACAGGATGTCGTCATCGCGCATGCGGAACGCCTTGGCGGTGAAGAAGGCCGTCGGCGCTGTCATGTCGAAGCGATAGATCGTCGGGACCGCGGTGCGGCCCGCGAATTCCGACAGGTCGGCACCCAGGGCGCGCAGTTCGGCCGGCGGGGCCTGGCGATAGACGAAGACACCCTTCAGGCTGGCGCGCGGGCTGTTCAGTCCGCCGGCCTCGCTCAGCACGTCGATCAGCGAGACCTCGACCTGGTCCAGCTCGACCAGGGTGTTGGAGCCGGTGGCCCCCATCACCTGCACCCGTGTCCGCCGCGGTTCGAGCGAGATCAGATCGCCCTTGCGCACATAGGGGTTCAGCCGCGACTGCCCGTAGACATCGGCCAGCACCGCGCGATAGGTCGTGCCGCCGCGCGACAGCGACACGATGATGTCCTGGGCGGCGCCCGCGGGCCCGCCCGCGCGGCCCACGATGTCCAGCAGCCGGCGGTCCGACAGGTTGATCGGATAGGTGCCGGGATTGGTGATGCCCTCGCCGATCACCGATACTGTGGCGCTTTGGCGTTCGACCATCTGCACGAAGGCGGTGGGGTTCACCAGCACCTCGGACAATTGCTCGGTCAGCAGGCTTTCCAGCGCCTGCACGCTGCGCCCGCGCGCCCGCACCCGGCCCAGCAGCGGGACCGCGACCGTGCCGTCCTCGGCCACCACCTGGCGCGGCAGCGGGGTGGTGGCGATGGGCGTCACCGCCGACTGGGTGAAATCCAGGAACCCTGCATCGTTGTTCGACACGATCGAGATGTCCAGAACGTCGCTGACCCCGATCACGAAGCTGCCGGGCCCGCCGCCGGGCATCTGCCAATGGCCATCGACGGTGATGCCGGCCAGCCGCTCGGCGAAATTCAACCCCGTATCGACCAGCACGAACTGATCCTCGGTGCCGCTCTGGTTCACCGCCTGCGCACCCGGCGCCCCGACGATCCGGTTGGTATCAGGCCCGGCGCCTCCGCAGGCTGCCAGACCGGTGACCGCCGCCAGCAGCAAGGCGAATCGAATGGCTGTCATACGCCCAGTTTTCCCCCAATGACCCCGGTTTTCCCGCCCCGTCGTCTTACGCCATAAGGCGGGACGGGACAATTCCGCCAGGGCGGCCATAGCCAGTTCGCGCGGGGGTGCCCCCGCGCGGGACGTTCGTTTTTCGGCCGATCCCCCCAGGGTCCGGCAATCTTGTGTTTCATCTCAGCCGGGGCGCGCCAATGCAACCGCTTTCGCCGCACTCCCCGCTTGGCCACCGCGACAAAAGCCCATATCTGTGGCGCATGTTCTCATTCTTGCGCAAAGGGCGGCGCCAGCCCCCGGTTTTCGATTCCCCGCCCGCCCCGGACCGGCCAGTGGCGGTGATCGGCGATATTCACGGCAGCGATGGCCTGCTGGAGCGATTGCTGCAGCGGCTGGAGGACGAGGCCGGCGCCCATACCCTGGTCTGCGTCGGCGACTACGTCGACCGTGGCGAAGACAGCGCCCGGGTGATCGACCGGCTGATGGCCCGGCAAGAGGCTGCGCCGGACAGCCTGATCTGTCTGATGGGCAATCACGAGCGGATGATGCTGGATTTTCTGGATGCGCCGGGCCGCGCCGGGCCGCGCTGGATGAAATACGGCGGCGTGCAGACGGTGGCGAGCTTTCGGCTGGCGCCGCCCTCGGCCGGCGCCTCCGAGGATGACTGGCTGTATCTGCGCGACCGGCTGGAGGCTGCCCTGGGGGCCCGGCGCGAGCGCTGGCTGCGCGATCTGCCGCTTTGCTGGCAATCGGGCAACGTGGCGGTGGTGCATGCCGCCGCCGACCCTGCCCTGCCGATCGCCGGGCAGCCCGAACAGGCGCTGTTATGGGGGCATCCCGATTTCGGCCGGGTGCCGCGCGGCGACGGCACCTGGGTGGTGCATGGCCATACCATCGTGCCCGATCCCAGTGCCGAGGCAGGCGTTGTGGCCACCGATACCGGCGCCTATGCCACCGGGCGGCTGACCGCGGCGCTGATCGCGCCTGGCGATATCCGCTTTGTGACCGCCTGAGCGATCCGACCGTCAGTCCCAGGCCAGGCGGCGGCGGTCCCAGGTCACACCCGAACGCATCACCCGGGCCGGGGCGCCCGCGGCCAGCGATCCGGCCGGGATCTCGCCCGTCACCAGCGCCCGCGCCCCGATGATACAATCGTCGCCGATCCGGGCGCCTTTCAGGATCTGCACCCCCTGGGCGATCCAGACATGGTTGCCGATCTCGATATCCTCGGGCGGGTTGATCCGCTTTCCGGTGGCCGCATCGAGGATCGAATGCATATCCGACACGTCCATCTGGATGTTGCCCGACAGCATGCAATCGCGCCCCAGGCGGATCGCGCCGCGTTCATGCAGGGTGATATGGGCGCCCATCATCGTGGTGGCGTCGCCGATCTCCAGTCGCGTGTCGTCGGCGCGCAGGCGCAGCTGCCCCGATACCAGGCAGCCTGCGCCGATCTTCAGCGTCGCGTTGTTGTTGCGGATCTCGATCAGCCCGGCGGCCAGTTTCGTGCCCGGGCCGATCGACAGCCGGTTGCCGTCGCCCGCGATCACGATACGCAGGTTGCCGGTGCGGGTGACATCCGGCGCGATCTCGATGCGGTTGTCGCGGCCGGTATCGGTGATGTCGAGCGTCATCGCGTGCTCCCTTGTTCTTTCCCGCCTTAGACCCCGCCCCCGGCCCCGGCGCAAGCCCGCCCGCCGGGCCGACATGGCCGGGTTTCCCCTTGCAACAGGGCGCGCTGCGTGCTGGTAAGGCGCTTGATGCGCGGGCATATCCCGCGCCGGACTGTTTTTCCGGAGACATGGCCGATGCTGCGGCGCCTCAGAAGCCTTCATGCCCGATATGCCGCCGCGCATATGGATATCACCCTGCCCGGGCGGGTGATCGCCGACCGTGACGGCCAGACCGTGGGCTATGTCGATGCGCTGCGGCTGCAGGGCGGGCGGCTGCAAGTCACGGGCTGGGCGCGCGCGGCGCGGCTGCGGCTGGTGCTGGCGGGCGCCGAGGCGGAAACCGCTCCCAGCCTGCGGCGCGAGGATGTGGCCAGCGCCCTGGGCCTGCCCGCGACGCTTGGATTCGAGCTGTCGGTGCCCGCCACGCTGGAAACCTTTGCCGACAGCGATCCGCCGGGCCTGGTGGTGACGCCGTTGCCCGACGCTGTGCCGGTCGATCCGGTCAGCCTGCCCGTGGCGCTGCCCGCGCGCAGCCGGGCCCGGTTGCGGCTGGCCTTTCTGCGCGACCTGGGCCTGGCGCTGCCAGCGCTGCTGGGCTGGGCGCTGACCCGCGATCCTGCCCACCGTGCCCGCATCAAGGACCGGCTGCGCCTGGGACTGCCGCAGGCGGGGGGCGTGCTGGACCCCGCGCAACTGCCGGGCGACGCGCCCGCCCCCGCCCCCGATGGGGGCAGCCGGATCGATATCGTGCTGCCGGTCTACAACGCCTTCGATCTGTTGCAGGATTGCCTGGCCCGGGTCGAGCGGCACACCGATCTGCCCTGGCGGCTGATCGTGATCGAGGACGGCTCGACCGACGCGCGGGTGCGCCCCTTTCTGCGCGACTGGGCGGCAGCGCGCCCCGGGCAGGTGGAGCTGTTGGAGAATCCGGCCAACCTGGGCTTTATCCGCTCGGTCAATCGCGGGCTGGCGCGGGCGCTGGAAGATGACGAGGCCACCGGGCCGGTGGTGCTGCTGAATTCCGACGCGCTGGTGCCCGAGGCCTGGGCCGGCCGCCTGGCGGCGCCGCTGGCCGATCCGGATGTGGCCAGCGTCACGCCGATGTCGAACGATGCCGAGATATTCTCGGTGCCGGCGATCTGCGTCCGCACGGTTCTGAACCCGGGCCAGGCCGCGGCGATCGATGCCGTGGCGCGGCGCATCCCCGGGGATGTCACCCTGTCCGCCCCTACCGGCGTGGGATTCTGCATGGCGATGGCGCGCGACTGGTTGCGCCGTGCGCCCGAGCTCGACACCGCTTTCGGGCGCGGCTACGGCGAAGAGGTCGACTGGTGCCGCAAGCTGGCGGCGCAGGGCGCACGCCACCTGGGCCTGCCGGGGCTGTTCGTGGAACATCGCGGCGGCGAAAGCTTCGGCTCGGCCGAAAAGCGTGCGCTGGTCGCCCGCAACAACGACATCGTCGCCCGCCGCTATCCCGGCTATGACCAGAGCGTGCAGGATTTCATCGCCACCGATCCCGGGCTTACCGCGCGGCTGGCGCTGGGGCTGGCCTGGGCCGGCAGCCTGGAGCCCGGGCGCGCGGTGCCGGTCTACCTTGCTCATGCGATGGGCGGCGGCGCCGATCACTGGCTGGAAAATCGCATCGCCGAGGATCTCGAGGCGGGCCGGCCCTCGGCCATCCTGCGGGTGGGCAGCGCGTATCGCTGGCGGCTGGAGCTGGTCACCCCGCACGGCCGGATGATAGCCCATAGCGAGCAGGCCGATCACATTGCCCGTCTGCTGGCGGTTCTGCCTCGGCGTCACCTTGTCTATTCCTGCGGCGTGGGCGATCCCGATCCGGTCGAGATCCCGGCGTTTCTTCAGGCGCTGATGCAGCCGGGCGACAGTGCCGAGATGCTGTTTCACGATTATTTCCCGCTGTCGCCGTCTTACACGCTGCTCGACAGCGATGGCGGGTATCGCGGGCCGGTGGTGCCGCCGCGTGACGACCCCGCCCATGCCATTCGCCGCCCCGACGGGACGGTGGTGACGCTGGCCGACTGGCAGGCAGCCTGGGCGGGCCTTGCCGCGCGGGCCGATCTGGTGGTCTTTTCCCAGGACAGCGCCGATCAGGTCGCCGCGGTCTGGCCCGATCTTGCCGGGCGTATCGTGCTGCGCCCGCACCGCCTGCCGCGCGCGGTGCCGCGCCTGCCCGCGCCTGGCCCCGAGGCGCCCCCGGTGCTGGCGGTGCTGGGCAATATCGGCCAGCAGAAAGGCGCGGCCGTGGTGCAGCGTCTGGCCCAGGCGCGCGCGCGCGATGGCGCCGGGCCCGCGCTGGTGCTGGTCGGCAATATCGATCCGGCCTTTGCCCTGCCCGACACGATCACCGTGCATGGCAGTTACCGGGTGGCGGATCTGCCCAACCTGGTGCGCCGCTATGGCATCACCCATTGGCTGATTCCCTCGGTCTGGCCCGAGACCTTCTGTTTCACCGCGCACGAGGCGCTGGCCACCGGCCTGCCGGTGCTGGCCTTCGGGCTGGGCGCGCAGGGCGCAGCGGTGCGCGCGGCGGAAAACGGTATCGAGATGCCCTTTGACCTCGGGGCCGATCTGGCGCAAACCGTGCGCGAGCACATGGCGCGGGCCCTTCCCGCGCAGGAAGAGGCGTGATGAGCGAAACGGTGTCGATATCCTGGCTGAAGGCGCGTGGCGTCGAAGTGCTGAACCGGCCCGGCGGCAAGGTCAGCCTGCCCAGGCACACGGTGATCGAGGCGCCCGCCAGCCTGAAATGGACGCAATATGATTTCCTGATCGAGCTGGGGGCGTTTTCCTACCAGGTTTCGGGCTATTGCTTTGGCGCAAAGATCGGACGCTACTGCTCTTTCGGTGAGGATGTGCAGATTGGCCGCCAGAACCATCCCACCACCTGGGTGTCGACCAGCCCGGCCTTTTATCTGGGCGATCGGCTTTTCGATCTGGGTGGCGGATTCGAAGGCGCCGAGGACTATCACCGCTACAAGTTCGAATTCCAGGGCCCGGCCACCAAGGCGCGTATCACCACGATCGGCAACGATGTCTGGATCGGGCATGGCGCCTATGTCGCGGCGGGCGTCACCATCGGCGACGGGGCGATCGTGGCGGCCAATGCCGTGGTCACCAAGGATGTGCCGCCCTATGCGGTGGTGGCGGGCAACCCCGCGCAGATCCGCAAATGGCGCGTGGCGCCGCAATTCGTCACCCCGCTGTTGCGGCTGAAATGGTGGCGCTTTGCGCCCTGGCAGCTCGATCACCTGGATCCGTCGGATATCCAGGGCTTCATCGTCGGGCTCCAGCAGATGAAGGATGTCGCGCCCTTCGCACCCGATGTGATCGATCTGCGGGGCGGATGACGATGGCGGCCCCCGGCGATACCACGATCGTCTTTCTGCATATCCCCAAGACCGCCGGCCAGACGATCCATTCCGAGCTGTCCCGCGTCGTGGGCGCCGGGGCTGTATCGCCCATACGTGTCCATACCGAGGCCGGGCCCGGCGCGGCACAGTTTCCTCCGGGCTACCGGCTCTATTCCGGCCATATCGACTGGGAGGCGCTGGAAACGGTGCCCGAGCCGCGTTTCGTCTTTACCGTTCTGCGCGATCCGCTGGAGCGCATCGCCTCCTTCTATTTCTACATTCGCCGCCAGGCCGAGGCGCTGTCGCCCCAGGAGCTGGCCCAACCTGCCCGCACGGGCATGCGTATGGCGCTGGAAAACGGGCCCGATGCCTATTTCTTCGGGGGCGACATGAAATGGCGCCGCTTCGTGCGCGATCACTACCACAGCCCCTATTGCGCCTATCTGGTGACCCGCCGCATCCGGGGCTATTCGCAAGTGGCCAACCTGCCCCGCGCGCAGCTGGTCAAGCAGGCGGTTGCGGCGGCGCAGGGGCTTGACGGGGTCTATACTGTCGACCGGCTGGAGCAGCTGGAACGCGATCTGGAAACCCGGCTGGGCGTGCAGGTGGATCTGACCGGACGGTTCGTCAATGCCGACCCCGAGGGCCAGCAGACGCGGCGCTGGCCCCGGCTCGAGGCGATGATCGAACGCGATGAAACCCGTCACCGGCTGCAGCGTTTCGCCCTGGCCGACCAGATGTTGATGTATCGTCTGGGTTTGGGGCCGAAACCGGAAAAACCCGGGGACTGACGCCCGGGGCCGCCGCGCCCTTGGCGGGGCGCGGCAAAGGGCTGGTCCTGCGTTGGGCCCCCGCCCGGTCGGGGTTTCCTGTCCCGTGCGTCCGGCCCGTCGGCGCGCCTCAGAACTCGACCAACCGCGCCTGCCCGCCGCTTGCCGATCTGGCCGGCGCCGTCATCGCGGCGGAGGTGCCCTGGGTGACGGCCTGTTCCGGTTGCGGCATCTCCACCATGTTGGCCGGTTTCACCCCTGCCCTGTCAAAGCGGAAGTTGGACAACTCGGACACCAGGATGGCCGATTGCTGCTGCAGAGAGCCCGCGGCGGCATTGGTTTGCTCGGCGACGGCGGCGTTTTGCTGCGTCACCTGGTCGAGCTGGTTCACCCCGGCATTGATCTCGCCCAGGGCGCTGGCCTGGTCGCTGGCAGCAACGGCGATGGCCGAAACCTGCTCGGACACCGTTTTGGCCTTTTGCAGGATTTGCGCCAGGCTGTCGCCGGTGCGCGTCACCAGAGAAGAACCGGTTTCCACCTGCTGCGTGCTTTCCGAGATCAGCGCCTTGATCTCGCGCGCTGATTCCGAGGCGCGCTGCGCCAGGCCGCGCACTTCCGAGGCGACAACAGCAAAGCCGCGCCCGGCCTCGCCCGCGCGGGCGGCCTCGACACCGGCGTTCAGCGCCAGCAGGTTGGTCTGAAAGGCGATATCGTCGATCACCCCGATGATACGGGTGATCTGTTCCGAGGAATCCTCGATCTTCTTCATTGCCGTGATCGCATCATTGACGATCGTGGCCCCATCCTCGGCAGTGTCGCGGTTATCCTGGGTGGCCTTTTCGGCGTCGCGGGCCAGGTCGGCGGTCGAACGCACACTTTCGCTCAACTCGTTCAGCGCCGCGGCTGATTGTTCCAGCGTGGCGGCCTGGGTTTCGGCCCGGCCGGCCAGGTCCTGCGCGGCGGCGGTGATCTCTTCCGAACCGTTGCGCACCTGCTCGGCCACGCCGAAAATGCCCCCCATCGCGTTCGACAGGTTCGTGGCCACCGTGTTGAAGGCGATGCGCAGATCCTCGTATTCGGCCGGGAAGGGATCGTTGGCAGGGCTGGGAATGGTATGTGTCAGCTCGCCCGCCGACAGCCGGCGCAGGCCGGTTTCGATATCATGCACGACCCGGCCCTGGCGGTGGTTGGCCTGCTCCAGCTTTTCGGTCGCTTCTGCCTCGATGCGCTGGCGATCGGCTTCGGCCTGCTGGCGCGCCAGCGCGTTTTCGCGGAACACGTTCAGAGCTTGCGCGATCTGTCCCAGATCGCCCCGGCCGTCGGTGCCGGTGATCTCGACATCCAGATCGCCATCGGCCAGCGCGGTGGTCTGCGCCACGATCGAATTCAGCCGGCGCGACATGTGAACCGACAGGAAGGCGGCCGTCGCCCCGCCCATCAGCGTGACAAGCGCCACACCCGCCAGGATCGCAAGAACCGTCTGGTCGAGCAGCCTGTGCGCGTCGGCGTTCAGCCGGTCGCGCAATGTCGCGATCTCGTCCTGCACAAGCGACAGCTGCTCCTGCACCTCGGCTTTGGTTTGATTGACCGCTTCCAGCTGCTGCCGGCTTGCGATCTCGACAGTGCGGATTTCCGTCACCGTAGACCAGAATTCCGGCAACCCGCGTTGTGCCGTGTTCAGGATGGCCCGCTCTTCGGCGGTCAGCGCCCCGGTCGACACGGCGGCCAGGTTTTCCAGCGCAGCCTCATAGGGCGGCTGCGCGGTATCCAGCTCGGACGGTGGCATGCCGCCGACAAAGCGGTCCACCCGCACCCGTGTCACCAGAAAGCTTTCCGATGCCCGCAGCGCGCGATAGGCCGGGATGTCGGCGCCGCGCTCTTCCAGAAGGGTGACAAGCTTGCCGATATTGCGTCGGTGTTCGATGCCCAGGCTGCGCAGGCGATCCTTTAGCGCACGGCGCTGGATGTAGAGATCGGCAAAGCTGCGCAGCTCGGCGATATGGCGCTCTTTCAGGGCCACCATGTCCGTGGCTGCCCCGATCCCGGCCTCTTCCAGCATGCTTGCCCTGTCACGCACCGCCTCCATGCGTTGTATGGCGGTTTCGCCATCGGTGGGGGCACTGGTCTGCACGAAGGTGGCCAGCGCCAGACCGGCCGCGTTGACCCGGTTCTGCAGGTCCGACGCCTCGATCGATTTGTTCAGCGATTCACCGATACCGATCAGGGCCCGGTCCATACCGTTCAGCCGCTGCCAGCTGAACAGGCCCAGGGCCACGATCAGGATCGAGATCAGGGCAAAGGCCCCGACCAGTTGCGTCGCCAGCTTGGTGTTCTTCAGCATGTCATCCTCGGAGATTATCGGGTTGAAGAGAAAGGTGTCAGGCGCTGCCGGCCAGCCGGGCCGGTCTGTCCATGTCGGGCAGCGGACCGATATCGGCCTGGTCCATGCCGATTGGCTGCGCCAGATAGGCGTGAAGGGTGGTGACCAGCGCATCGGCCTGCCGTCCGATGCTGACAGCCACCGACTGCGCCTCTTGGGCGGCGCCCATGGTCTGGTGATTGATCGCCTCGGCCTGGTCGATCACGGTCTTGGCACGGTGCAGTCGCGTGGTCTGATCCTGCGAGGCGGCGGCGATCCCGTCCATGAACTGCCGCACCCCCGAGGCGCGTTCGACGATACCCGTCAGCGCATCGGTGGTGCGGTGCACCAGCTCAGAACCGGTACTGACATGGCGCGATCCGATGGCGATCAATTCGCGTATTTCGCGGGCTGAGTCGGCAGCGCGCTCGGCCAGCCCGCGTACCTCGACGGCGACAACGGCAAAGCCGCGCCCAGCCTCGCCCGCCCGCGCCGCCTCGACGCCCGCGTTCAGTGCCAAAAGATTGGTCTGAAAGGCGATATCCTCGATTACGCCGATGATGCGGGAAATCTGCTCCGAGCTTTCCTCGATCGCGCGCATGGCATTGACCGCTTCAAGGGTGATGGCACCACCCGCCTCGGCCTGACGTTCGTTTTCATGGCTTTCACGGGTCGCCTTTTGCGACTGCTCCAGGCTTTCCTCGAGTAATTCCAGCACATGCTGCAGCGCCATGCGTCCATCGCCCAGGCTTGAGGTTTGGGCCTCGGCGCGTTCCGACAATTGCCGCGCCGCGCGTTCGATTTCCGTCGCCTCGTCGCGCACCGCCGTGGCCACCATGTCGACCCGGGCCAGCAGATCGTCCTGCATCCGCAGGGTTTCGTTAAAGGCCTGGCGGATCCCGTCATATTCTGCCGGGAAAGGATCGTGCGCGGGGCTGTCGATCGGGGTTTTCAAATCGCCCTGGCTCAGTCGCGAAAGCCCGGCCTCGATCTCGCGCACGACGCGTTCCTTGATCGCGGCCTCGGCGGCTTTTTCTGCCGCTGCAGCCTCGGTCATCCGGGCATGGGCCAGGCGCGCCGCTTCGGCATCCTTGCGGGCCTCGCCCGATCTTTGGGCTGCGGTTTCGGCGTCGTGCAGCGCGTGGCGGACCACATGGGCCATCACCACCAGCGCCGCCGCCTCGACCAGCAGGACCGCGGCGTGCAGCAGAACCCGGCCCAGATCGGTGCCCCCGGGCAGCACGGCGGCAGGCAGCAGCAGGGTCAGCATCAGGTGATGCACAGCCACCAGCCCCGTATAAAGCGCGACAGCCCGCCAGTTACAGTAGATCCCCAGCACCGCCAGGCCGGCGAAGAACTGCATGTGAATGTCGACCTGCCAGGGGTGGCCCGAGAACTGGTAGACGACCAGCCCCACGCTGATCGCCATCGCCGCCGCCGAGGTCAGTTGCAGCGCCTCGCCGGTGGGCGCGCGCCGGTATTCCAGCGTCACGATCAGCGCAAGAGCCGTGGCGACACCCAGCACATAGAGGCTGGGCACCGACAGCGCCCAGCCCACGACCGCAACCTGCCCCGCCATTGCCCACAACAAAAACACGATGCCAAAGCCGCCGCGCCGGCGGATATCGGTCAGCAGATCAGAAGCCTGGGTGTCGAACGGGCTCATTTCGCATCCTCTTGCAATGGGGGTGTTGCGCAAAGCGCGGCCGGCCTGACCGCGATCTGCATGGCCGGGACAGACAGGCGCCGTGCAAGGCCCAGCCGCTGTGCCGGGGGCAGGTCGGCAATATCGAGTTCGACCAGCCGACCGTTCCAGCGGATGTCGCGGATTGGCACACCAAGCGCGCCGATATCGCGCAACGCCTGGCCGGGCGCGCCCCCCGGAAGCAGGATCAACGCGGCCACATCGTCCCGCGCGGCGGGGGCCAGGTAGGGCACTGCCAGGGCCAGAGTGCCGAAAACCGACACCAGCCAGGGCAACATGGCAGAGGGTGGCAAATACCGTCCCATTGGCGCGGCAACTCCTTTCATCTGGAGGCACCGTAAGGCCGCCGCGTTAACGGCCCCTTATCGCGGATATGGGCGGGGAGCCCGAAAAATAGGAAGAATTGCAGGGATTTGTGCAGGTCAGAACAGCTCGATCCCGCCTTCGCGGGGCCGTGTCGGCCGTTCGACCGGGCACGGCGCGTCATTGCCCAAAAGCAGCATTTGCACCCGCCCCGTTCCGGGCCAGAAGCGGATTCGCCGCGCCTCGGTGCCACAGACATCGCCGCTGATGACAGGAATGCCGTCGGTCTCCAGAATCCGCCGGGCGGCTTCGGCGTTCTGACGGCCGATATCGGGCAGCGAGGCGATCATGCGCGCGCCGCCAAACAGCTTGGCCTGCATCCGGTCGCGTTGTGCGCCATGGCGCAGCAGCGCATTGATCAATCGCTCCATCGCGGCGGCGGCATGGCGAATATCCCCCGCGCCCCCTGCGGCTTCGGGCAGCAGAAAATGGTTCATGCCTCCCACCCCGCGCACCGGATCGTAGATACAGGCCGCCACGCAGGAACCCAGGACAGTGGTGATCACCACATCGGGCCGGTCTGACACCCGATACTCGCCCTGCACCACGTGGATGGTTTCCGGTCTTGTCTGCATCATCGTCCTGCCTCCCCCGATCATGCGCCCTGCATGTTGTCCTGGCGCAGCAGCGCTGCCGCGATGCCGCCCAGTGGCAGGATCTCGACGGCGGCGTTCATCTCGACCGCGACACGGGGCATGCCCCACACGACCGAACTGTCACGATCCTGGGCAATGGTATGGGCCCCGGCGGCGCGTAGCCGGCCCAGCCCGGCGGCGCCATCCGCGCCCATCCCGGTCAGCAGGGCCGCGCGCACGGCGACATTGCCTGCCAGCGCCGCGCCATGATCGAACAGCACGTCCACCGACGGGCAATGCCCCCCCACTGCGGCCCCGGGAATCAATCGCGTCGCCAGGCCGGAGCGCCGCACCACGCCCAGGTGACAGCCATTGCCCGCGGCCATGTGCACGACGCCCGGGCGCAGAGGCACCCCGTCTTCGGCCGCCACCACCCGCGGACGCACCAGCCGGTCCAGCCGCTGGATCAGCCCTTCGCCAAAGCCGGGGCGCATATGCTGCACGATCAGCGTGGGCGGACAGTCTGTCGGAAATCCCGCCAGGATGGTTTCCAGCGCGCCTACCCCGCCGGTCGAGGCGCCAATCAGCAAAAGCGCCGCCTGCGGCCCGCGGCCCCGCGGCCCCCTTTCGGGTACGGCAACGGGGGCCGCCGGCATCCCCCGGTCGGGCACAAGCCCAGCCAGCAGGGTTGCGACGAACCGCCTGGCGCCTTCCGGTCCGTCGAGCATGTGCACCTGATTGGTGCCTGAGCGCGTACCCTCGCCATAGACCAGGCAATCGGCCGATATCAGACGCATCATCTCCAGCAGCGCCGCATAATCACCGGTTCCGGCAAGGGAGGCTGCGACCGCCACGCGCCGGGGCCGGTGCAGTTCCGCCAAGCGGTAGGTTTCGCTCAGGCTGTCGGCGCAAACCGCATCGGCCACCCCGTATTCGGCGCAGATATCCCGCAACAACAGGCGCCGTCCACGGTTTGGATCGGCAATCAGAACACGTTGATCAGTCACCCGGAACTCCCTCGGCGCATCGCGCAAGGGTAGGTCGCTACTGTTTAAGAAACCCTTTTCGAATGAGGGGCTTGCCACGGCGTTTCGCCACGACCGGCGCAACCAATTCTTAAGGGTGGGCTGCTACCCCGGCAGGGTCGCGGACCATCCTGGCAAGGGGGATGGCGCCAGGGGCGCGCGGTCCCCGGCATACGCGTCAAAGGAGGGTGAATGCCAGATCTACGACTTCCCGAAGTGCTCGATCAACGCGGTGCGCAGGCCGTGGCGGCGCAGCTGCACGATCACCTGGGTCAGCCCGTGACCGTGGATGCCGGGGCGTTGCGGCG
>JAASTF010000027.1 GCA_021767525.1 Paracoccaceae bacterium | reverse complement strand
CGACATGCTTGAGCGGTTCGAAAAGGCGGTCACGCTGGTCGCGAAGTTCATGTATTTCTTTGCCGGTGTCGCGATCGTTTTCATGATGTTCCACATCAGCGGCGACGTGGCGGCGCGCACCTTCTTTGGCTCAGCGCTGCCCGGCACGCTGGAAATCACGGCCGAATGGTACATGATCGCCATCGTCTACATGCCGCTGGCACTGATCCAGCTGCGCGGGGGCAATATCGCGGTCGATCTGTTCACCCAGGCGCTGTCGGATCGGGCGCAGCAGGTCTTGCTGGTGATGACCAGCTTTATCGCGCTTGTGTTCTTGTATTACTGGGCCGATGCCTCGCTGGACTTGGCGCTGAAAAAGACCAAGCGGATGTCTTTCCTGGATTCCGGCCTGTGGCAAATCCCGACATGGCCTGTCTATTGGGCGTGTTTCGTCGCCGTTGTCGTTCTGTTTTTCGCGACGCTCGTTGTGCTGATCCGCGCCATTCGGGGCGCCCGCGCCGAAACACCGCCCCCTTACGTCGAATAACCGCTCATTTGCGCCTTCGCGACATCTAGCCCTGGAAAGATTTGCCGTTCATGGAACCCGCAACCGTATTCTTAATCGCGCTTCTGGCCCTGTTCGTGCTGCTGGCCGTGCGGATGCCCATCGCCTTTGCCCTGGCCATCGTCTCGGCGGGCGGGATCCTTGTGATCCGCGGCCCGCGCGCCGCCTTGGCGATGCTGGGCTCGGAAACCCACGACTTCGCCGCGCATTGGACGCTCAGCGCCATTCCGATGTTCCTGTTGATGGGGGCCTTTGCCTTTCATGGCGGGCTGACCACCTCGCTGTTCAAGGCGGGGCGCATCTGGCTCAGCCGCCTGCCTGGCGGTCTGGCCGTGGCGACCAACGTGGCCACCGCGATGTTCGCGGCCTCAAGCGGATCGAGCCTGGCCACCTCGGCCGCGATGACGCGTCTGGCCGCGCCCGAGATGCTGAAAGCCGGCTACTCGCCTTCGCTCGCCACCTCGGTGATCGCCTGCTCGGGCACCATCGGGGCGCTGATCCCGCCCTCGATCCTGTTCGTGGTCTACGCCTGGTATGCCGAGCAGCATGTGGGCATGTTGCTGATGGCCGGGCTTTTGCCGGGTATCCTGACGGCAGTGATCTATTCGGGGCTCATCATCATCCGCTGCAAGATCAACCCGTCGCTGGCGCCTGCGGTCGACGATCATTTCACCTGGGCCGAGCGGCTTTCGGTGCTGCGGGAAATCTGGCCGATCCCCTTCCTTATCCTGGTGGTGATCGGCAGCATCTACGGCGGCTTCGCCACCGCGACCGAGGCCGCGGCGCTGGGGTCGGTCGCGACGCTTCTGCTGGTGATCATGCGCGGCGACTTCTCTGTGACATTCTTCAAGGCATCGGTGAATGACGCGGTGTCCAGCTCGGCCGCGCTGTTCTTTGTCGCACTGGCGGCGGCGTTGTTTTCCAAGCTGCTGGCCCTGTCGGGCATTCCGCCGATCATCGGTGATTTGATCGAGCAATGGGACATGAGCGAGCTGCAACTGGTGTTCGTCGTGATCGCGCTTTACCTGGTGCTGGGCATGTTCCTTGATCCGCTGGGCATCCTGCTGATCACGCTGCCGATCCTGTTGCCGGCCTTCGACGTGCTGGACATGAACCTGATCTGGATGGGCGTCATCATCGTCAAGATGATCGAGATCGGCCTGCTGACGCCGCCCGTCGGGCTCAACGTTTTCGTCGTCAAGGGCGTGCTGGGTGATCAGGTGCCGCTGCGCGCGATCTTTGGCGGTGTGATGTGGTTTCTGGTTGCCGAAGTGTTTATCATGGCGCTGTTGATAGCATTCCCGCAAATCAGCCTTGTGCTGCCCAACCTGATGAACTGACGAGGTGTCACTTGGACAATCCTGATGCGGGCCCGGCGGAGAGCTACATGCCCAAGGCACAGACGACCGAGAAAAACACCACCCTTTCGTCGCAGAATTCGGCCAGGATTTTCGCCTCGCGCGATCTGGAAAGCCTGGAGGCCGAATACGGCAACGATCGAAAGTTCATATGGTCCGTCGCTCGCGCCATGCAAATCCTGCAGGCCTTTCGCCTGCGCGACGGGGCGATGGGCAACAACGAATTGTCGGAAAGCACGGGCATCGCCAAGGCCACGGTAACGCGGCTGACCCATACCCTGACCGAACTGGGCTATCTCAAGCGCGACAGCTCGCGCAAATACTATCCCAGCCCCACGCTGTTGACCCTGGGCTACACCGTTCTGGGCAAGCTGCGGGTGCGGCAACTTGCGCAGAACGGGATGCAAGAGCTGGCCAATGCCTCGAACGCGTCGGTGGCGCTGTCCTGGCCCGAGGAAGACACGATGGTTTATGTCGCCGCCAGCGCGTCAAGCGCGGGCGAGGGGCTGCTGCTGGATGTCGGCTCGCGCGTGAGCATGCCCAACACGGCCGTCGGGCGCGCCTACCTGGCCTGTCTGCCGCAAGAGCAGCTGAACGAGAAATTCGACCGGTGGGCCACGATCTTCGGCGCCACCTGGCCCGAGCTGCGCGAACGTATCATGCGCTCGATCGACGAAGTGCACACGCGCGGTTTTTGCGTGGTCGACCGCGAATGGCGGTCGAATGTGCGGGCCGCGGCGACACCCATCTATGACTCCGATCACCAGACATACATGGCGATGAACTGCGGCGGCCCGTCGTTCATACTGGAGCCCGACAAGCTGGAGCAGGAATACGGCCCGCGCCTGGTTCACCTGGCACAAAAGCTGGGGTGGCGCTCGCCCTGGTAAGGTGGTCGCACCCGGGCGCTGGCGGTGCCGCAAATGCGTGTGCACGACAATTGGAAAAGTGTGAGGAGGCACTTTGATCATGGGAACCGGCAAAAGCTTTCATGACACACCCACCGACGCCACTCTGGCCCTGCGCGCGCTGCGGCGCCATCCCGAACGGGTGGCGTTTCGCTGGGACGGCGGGCAGCTGACCTATGCCGAAACCGAGCGTCTGATCGCCGGTATCCAGGGCGAGCTTAAGGCGCTGGGCGTTGGTCCCGACCGCAACGTGGCGATCCTGTCGTCGAACCGGGCCGATGCCTGGTGCACGGTTATCGCGACCCAGGCGCTTGGCGGGGCCGTTTGCAACCTTCACCCGTTGGCCGCGGTCGAGTTGCACGAGGCGCAGATCAACGAGCTGGGGCCGGCGGTGGTCGTCGTCGACAATGACAGCCACGCCGTGACAGGCGACAAGCTGGCGCAGACATGCCCCGGGCCGCGCCATCTGCGGCTGGGCGGTGACGGGGCGACCGATCTGGTCGCGCGGGCCCGCAACAGCGGCGCGACCCTTGTCGAAAACCGCAGCGATCCCGACCTGCCCGGCACGCTGAACTTTACCGGTGGCACCACCGGGCGGCCCAAATCCGTTATCCGCAGCGCCGCTGGCGTGGCGCAGATGACCCTGTCGATCCTGGCGGATTTCAACCTGCCGCCGGCGCCGCGTTACCTGGCCGTCGCCCCGATCAGCCATGTCGGCGGCACCAAGATCGTGCCGACGCTGTTGCGCGGCGGCATGGTCTACATGGTCAAGGGCTTTGATCCGACGCGGGTGCTTGACCTGATCGAGTCGGAAAAGATCTCCTATACCGTGTTGGTGCCGACGATGATCTACGCATTGCTGGATCACCCCGACATCGACAAGCGCGACCTGTCTTCACTCAAAAGCTTGATGTATGGTGCAGCGCCGATGTCGCCGGCCCGGCTGAAACAGGGGATCGCGCGGTTTGGTCCGATTTTCGCGCAGTTCTATGGCCAGACCGAGTGCTACCCGATCACCTATCTGGCGGCCGAGGATCACGATCCCGAGCGGCCCGACATTCTGCTGTCCTGCGGGCGGCCGGTCACCGCCGCGCAGGTGTGCCTGATGGACGCCGATGGCAACGAGGTTCCCCAGGGCGAGCCGGGCGAGATTTGCGTGCGCGCGCCCTCGGCAATGGTCGAGTATCGCAACCGCCCTGACGAGAACGACAAGGCCCAGGCGCATGGCTGGCTGCACACCGGCGACGTGGCCGTGGCCGATGCCGAGGGGCGGCTGTATATCGTCGACCGCAAGAAGGACATGATCGTGAGCGGCGGTTTCAACATCTACCCCAAGGAAATCGAGGACGTGATCTATGAGGATGAAGCGGTGGCCATGGCCGCCGTCATCGGGGTGCCGCACGACAAATGGGGCGAGGCGGTGATGGCCTATCTTGTGCCGCGCCCCGGGGCGCAGATCGACCAAGAGGCGCTGCAAGCCGCCATTCGGGCGCGCAAGGGCGCGATCTATTGCCCCAAGACGATCAAGGTGGTCGACGAACTGCCGCTGACGCCCTTGGGCAAGATCGACAAGGTGGCGCTGCGCGCACCGCATTGGGAAGGCCAGGCGCGACAGGTCTGACCTTCGCCGCCGACAAAGCAAAAACGCCAGCCGCGGCACGGCTGGCGTTTTCATGTCTGGCGCCGGATCCGGGTCAGATGCGCTCGATCACCGCGGCGGTGCCCATGCCGCCCGCCACGCACAGCGTGATCAGGCCCACGGTCTTGTCCTGGCGCTCAAGCTCGTCCAGCACGGTGCCCAGCAGCATCGCGCCGGTCGCGCCCAGCGGGTGCCCCAAGGCGATGGCGCCGCCGTTCACGTTGACCTTGGCGTGATCCAGCGACAGCTCTTCCATCGCGAACATCACGACCGAGGCGAAGGCCTCGTTGATTTCGAACAGGTCCACGTCCGACAACTCCATGCCCGCGCGTTTCAGGGCCAGCCTGGTGGCGGGCACGGGGCCGGTCAGCATGATCGACGGCTCCGAGCCGATATTGGCCCAGGACCGCAGCCGCGCGCGGGGTTTGCGGCCCAGCGTGCCGCCGGCATCGCGATTGCCCAGCAACACCGCGGCGGCGCCGTCGACGATACCGGACGAGTTGCCGCCCGTGTGCACATGATTGATCTGCTCAAGATCGGGATACTTGAACTTGATCCGCTGATCGAAGGCAGCCTTGCCAGCGGCCTCGAAGGCGGGGCGCAGCTTGGCCAGCGCCTCGACCGTGGTGCCGGGGCGCATGTGTTCATCCTGGTCGCATTCCACCAGCCCGGCGGTGTTCTTGATCGGCACGATGGACTTGGCGAACCGACCGCCTTGCACGGCCGCGGCCGCGCGCGCCTGGCTTTCGGCGGCATAGCTGTCGACGTCGGTGCGGCTGTATCCGTATTGCGTGGCGATCACGTCGGCGCCGACACCCTGCGGGATGTAATGCGAGGACAGCGTTTCGCGCGGGTCCGAGGCCCAGGCGCCGCGGTCGGCCCCCATCGGCACACGGCTCATGCTTTCGACGCCGCCGCCCACGGCGATATCGACCATGCCGGCGCCGACCTGCCCTGCGGCCTGTCCCACCGCATCCAGGCCCGAGCCGCAAAAGCGGTTGATCTGCACCGCGGGCACCTCGATCGGCCAGCCCGCCGCCAGCACCGAGGCGCGCGCGATATCGCCGCCCTGCTCGCCCACCGGCACCACGCAGCCCATCACCACGTCACCGACCTGGTTGCCGGACAGGTCGTTGCGTTCGGACAGGGCGCGCAACGGCGTTGCGCCCAGTTGAATCGGGCTGACAGCGGCCGCGCCGCCATTGCGTTTGCCACGGGGCGTGCGCACGGCATCGTAGATGTAGACTTCGCTCATGGGACTCTCCTTTTGGTGAAATATAAATTTCACCTAGCGGTATTGCAATCGCGAAATTGGATGGGTATGCACCTTATACACACTTGAGGAGGCGTAAGATGTCCAAGGCAGTCCGTTTCGAAGTCAGTGATGATGGGATCGCAACGGTGACCTGGGATGCGCCAGACGCCAAGGTGAACGTGCTGTCGGGCCAGGCCAAGGCCGATTTCATCGCGGCGATGACAGGCCTTTTGGCGGATGATGCGGTGCGCGGCATTATCGTGACCTCGGCCAAGGACACGTTCATCGCGGGCGCCGATCTGACCTTTATCCAATCGCTGCGCGGCAAGCCCGCCGACGAGATCGCGCCGCTGTTGTCGCCGTTGCGGGATTTCCTGCGCAAGATGGAAACCGCCGGCAAGCCCGTTGTCGCCGCGCTGAACGGCACCGCCCTTGGTGGCGGGCTGGAGGTGGCTCTGGCCTGTCGCTATCGCGTGGCCGCCGACACCCCTGGCGCGCAGTTCGGTTTGCCCGAGGTAACGCTGGGCCTGCTGCCAGGGGCGGGGGGCACGCAACGCCTGCCGCGGCTGGTGGGGATCAAGCCCGCGCTCGAGGTGATGCTGAAGGGCAAGCCCTTTGATGCCGCCGCGGGCAAGGCGATGGGCCTGTTCAGCGACGTGGTGCCCGCCGATACCCTGATGGACGCCGCGCGCGCCCTGATCGACGGCTGCGACGATCCGGCCCAGCCCTGGGATCAAAAGGGCTTTGTGCTGCCGGGAATGGATGTCGAAAGCCGCGAGGCGCAGGGCTTTTTCCAGATGGAATCGGCCAAGCAACACGCCCAGACGCGCGGCAATTTCCCCGCGCCAATCGCCATCCTCTCCTGCGTCTACGAAGGGTGCCGTGCGCCGATGGACGTGGCGCTGCGGATCGAGTTCGCCAATGTGCTCGAGGTGTTTCCCGGCGCGGTGGCGCAAAACACCGTGCGCACCTTCTTTTTCTCGCAGAATGCCGCGCGCAAGGCCGACATGCGCCCCGATGCGCCCGCGCTGTCGATCGACAAGCTGGGCATCCTGGGCGGTGGCACGATGGGCGCCGGCATCGCCGAGGTTGCGGCCAAGGGTGGCATCAATGCCATCGTGATCGAACGCGACGAAGACAGCGCCAAAGCCGCGTTCGACCGGCTGAAGGCCGGGCTTGAAAAAAACATCGCCCGCGGGTTCCTGACCGAGGCCAAGCGCGACGAGATGCTGGCCCGGATGACGTTCACCAGCGATTTCGCCGCGCTGAAGGGCGTGCAGGCGGTGATCGAGGCCGTGTTCGAAGATCGCGACGTGAAACGCGAAGCGACGAAAAAGGCGCTGGCGGTGACCGGCGACGACATCCTGTTCGGTACCAACACCTCCAAGATCCCGATCACGCAACTGGCCGAAAACACCACGCGGCCCGACCGGTTCATCGGGATGCATTTCTTTTCGCCGGTGCCGCGCATGCCGCTGCTTGAGATCATCCGGGGGGCCGAAACCTCGGACGAAACGCTGGCCCATGCGCTGGACCTGTCCAAACTGCTGAAACGGGTGCCAATCGTGGTGAATGACGGGCCCGGTTTCTTTACCTCGCGCTGCGTGTCGACCTTCGTGAACGAGGGGATGCTGCTGCTGCGCGACGGGGTGAAACCGGCCGCCATCGACAACGTGTCGGTGATGTCGGGCATGCCTGCCGGGCCCTTGATGCTGGCCGACGGCATCGGGCTGGACCTGATGCTGGCCGTGCGCAAGCAAGAGCAGGCCGACCGCGGCCTGGACGGGCAGATGACCCCGCCAATGGAGGTGCTGTCCAAGCTGATCGAGGCCGGCCGCCTGGGCCGCAAGAACGGCAAGGGCTTTTACGAATATACCGACGAAGGCCCGCGCCTGTGGTCGGGCCTGGCCGAGTTCTGGCCGCTGGCCGACGACCAGCCCGACGCCGGCTATATCGCCCGGCGCCTGCTGCATATCCAGGGCATCGAGGCCGCGCGCTGTTTCGACGAGGGCGTGATCGATGCGCCGCAGACGGCCGATCTGGGCTCGGTCCTGGGGTGGAGCTTTGCCAAGCATACGGGCGGCGTGTGTTCCTATGTCGACATGATCGGCAGCCGGCAGTTCCTGGCGGAATGCGAAGAGCTGGCTGCAAGCGCGGGCGACCGTTATGCCCCGCCTGCCTATCTGCGCAGCATGGCTGCTGAAAACCGGGGGTTTTACGAATGAATTTCCTGACCTTCCCGCGCCCGTTCCGTGACGATCACGAGATGTTCCGGGACAGTGTCCGCAAGTTTATCGCAGACGAGATCCTGCCCCATCACGACGCGTGGGAACGCCAGCACCGGGTCAGCCGCGAGGCGTGGTTAAAAGCGGGTGAAATGGGCTTGCTGCTGTGTGCGCTGCCCGAGGAATACGGCGGGGGCGGTGGCGATTTCGGCCATTCTGCCGTCATCATCGAAGAGCTGTCGCGCGCCAATGCGACGGGCCCCGGCTTTCCGCTGCATTCCGACGTGGTGGCGCCTTATATCCTGAATTACGGCACGGAAGAGCAGAAACAGGAATGGCTGCCGAAAATGGCGCGTGGCGAGGTAATCACCGCCATCGCCATGACCGAACCCGGCGCGGGCAGCGATCTGGCCTCGATCAAGACCGTGGCGCGCCGCGATGGCGACGATTACGTGATCAGTGGGCAAAAGACATTCATCACCAACGGGCACAATGCCGACCTGATTATCGTTGTGGCCAAGACCACGCCCGAGGCCGGGCGCAAGGGCGTCAGCCTGTTCCTGGTCGAAGCGACGCGCGATGGTTTCTCGCGCGGGCGGTCGATCGAAAAGATCGGCCAGCAGGCGCAGGATACCGCCGAACTGTTCTTCGAGGATGTGCGCGTGCCCGCCTCGAACATGCTGGGCGCACCGGACAAGGGCTTTTCCTATCTCATGGGCGAGCTGGCGCAAGAGCGGCTGGTGATCGCGCTGCGTGCCGTTGCCACGATGGAGGCGATGCACGAGGCAACGCTGGAATACACGCGCGAGCGCAAGGTTTTCGGCCAGTCGGTGTTCGATTTCCAGACCGCCAAGTATCGCCTGGCCGAGGCCGCCGCCGAGATCGCGATGGCGCGCACCTATATCGACCGCTGCCTGGCCGCCCATTTCGAGCGCGCGTTGACGCCCGAGATGGCCGCCTCGGCCAAGCTGACATCGACCGAGATGCAGGGCCGTCTGCTGGATGTGTTCCTGCAGCTGCACGGCGGCTATGGCTTTACCCGTGAATACGCCATCGGCCGCGCCTGGACGGATGCGCGTGTGCTGCGCATTTATGGCGGCAGTTCCGAAATCATGCGAGAGATCATCAGCCGCAAGCTGTAAGGCCAAAGCCGGGGGGAGACATGACCGACCAAACCCAAGCTGCGCCCAAGGGCGATGTCTGGACCTATGACGATTTCGCCGCCGGCCTGGCGCTGAAAACCGTGTCGGTCACGCTGGACGCGGCCAAGCTGGACCTGTGGGAACGGATGTATGGCCCCGTCGACCGCGACGGCGCGCTGCCGCGCGGGTTGCTGGTGTCCGCGATGGTCGAGGCGTTCATCGCCTCGGGTCAGCCGCGGCCCAAAGGCAATATCCACGCCAGCCAGTCGCTTGAATTTTCAGGCCCCGCGCCGCGCCTGGACGATGTTCTGACGGTCAAGGCAAGCTGTCTGACCAAGGAACTCAAGAAAGAGCGCAAGTGGGTCACCATCCGGACCGAGGGGCAGATCGCTGGGCAGACCGTCTGCCGGGGCGATTTCCTGATCATCTGGAAGCTGTAGGAAAGGCCGCAAGCATGGGCATCACGATCCCCCCCCGCAGCATTCACGCCACCGCCGAAAAGGTCGCGCTGCATGCCGAGCTGGTGCAGGATTTCAATCCGCTGCACCTGGACGAAGCCTTTGCCGCGCAAACGCCGTTCGGCGGTGCGATCGTGCACGGCTCGATGATGATGAACCTGCTGGTCGACACGCTGGAGCGCGCGGGCGGCGATGCCTTTGCCAATGGCACGCTCAAGCTGCGGTTCGCGGCGCCAGCGCGGGTGGGCGAAACCCTGACCGCGGGCGGTCAGCCGTCCGACAACGCACCCGGCGCCTATGACGTGTGGGTGACGCGCGGCGATGGCACCCAGGTCGTCACAGGCACATTGACGCCCGCCGCCTGACAGCGGTGCGGCTTCAGACAACATATTCCGAACGAGGGAGGAGAGATCATGCTGGAAGGTAAAGTCATCCTGGTGACAGGCGCGGGCGGCGGTATCGGCAAGGCGCTGGCGCTGGGCGCGGCGCAGGCGGGCGCGGCGGTCGTGGTGAACGACCTGGGCGCGACCCTGACGGGCGAGCGCGAAAGCAAGGGCGCGGCCGAGGCGGTGGTGGATGAAATCGTCGCCGCCGGAGGCAAGGCCGTGGCCAACACCGACAGCGTGGCCGAACCCGAAGGCGCCGAGCGCATGGTGCAAACGGCGGTCGACACGTTCGGTCGGCTGGATGCCTGCGTGAACAATGCCGGCATCCTGCGTGACGGGTTCTTTCACAAGATGAGCTTTGAGGATTTCGCCTCGGTCATCCAGGTGCACCTGTTCGGCGCGTTCAACGTCAGCCGCGCCGCGGCGCCCGTGTTCCGCGAGCAGGAAACCGGCTCGCTGATCCACATGACCTCGACCTCGGGGATCATCGGCAACCTGGCGCAGGCCAACTATTCCGCGGCCAAGCTGGGGATCGTGGCGCTGTCGAAATCCATCGCGCTGGACATGAGCCGCTGGAACGTGCGTTCGAACTGCATCGCGCCCTTCGCCTGGAGCCGCATGACCTCGAACATCAAGGTCGACAGCCCCGAGCAAGAGGCGCGCGTCGCCAAGCTGCGCGAGATGAAGCCCGAAAAGATTTCGCCGCTGGTGAACTACCTGGCGTCGGATGCCGCGCGGGATGTGACCGGGCAGATTTTCTCGGTTCGCAACAACGAAATCTTCATCACCAACCAGATCCGTCCGATCCGGTCGGTGCATCGGTCCGAAGGGTGGACGGCGGAAACCGTGGCAGACCACGCCATGCCTGCCCTTCGCGGCAGCTTCACCCCGATGGACGTGTCGGCCGACATCTTCCCCTGGGATCCGGTCTGAGGGGGCTGGACGCATGGTCAAGCGCAAGGACAAGCTGACCTCGGACATCGGGTGGAGCACGCCCGACAAGATCACTGTGCACGGTCTGGACCTGCCGACGGAAATCCTGGGCGAAATGAACCTGGGTGACCTGGCGTTCCTGCTGGTCAAGCATCGCAAGCCCACGCCCGAGGAAAGCCGCATGTTCAACGCGGTGGTAATCACGCTGGTTGAACATGGCATCACGCCCTCGGCCATCGTGGCGCGGATGACCTATCTTGGCGCGCCGGAATCGCTGCAAGCTGCGGTGGCGGCGGGGCTGAACGGTCTTGGCACCGTCTTCGTCGGCTCGATGGAGGGCGCGTCGAAGATGCTGTATGACGCGCTGCCGCAGGAAAAGCTGGGCACCGGTATCGATCTGGAGCAGCTGGCCAAGGATACCGTTGCGGCCTTCCGTGCCCGGCGCGAGATCGTGCCGGGGCTTGGCCATCCGGTGCACAAGCCCATCGATCCGCGCACGCCCCGCCTGTTCGAATTGGCGGCCGAAAACGGGTTTTCCGGCGAATACATCCGCCTGATGCAGCTGATCCAGACCGAGGCCGAAGCTGCCTCGGGCAAGGTTCTTGCGATCAACGCAACCGGCGCGCTGGGCGCGATCTGTTGCGAAATGGGCTTTCCCTGGTTCATCACGCGCGGCTTTGGCGTGATGGCGCGGGCGATCGGCCTTGTGGGCCACATCCTGGAAGAGCGCGAAAACCCCATCGCGTTCGAGCTGTGGCAGCGCACGGACGAGGAAATTCTGCGCAATTCAGGCCCCGAGGGCGAAAGCCGCTGAACCGCCACCCGGCCCGCACGCCGGGCCTGACCCACGTTCCGTCGGAGGAGACAGATATGCCCCAGATCAAGGCGGCCGTCGTGGCCGAACCGAATGCGCCTTTCGAAATCCAGACCGTCACCCTGGATGCGCCGCGCGCCGATGAAATCCTGGTGCGGATCGCGGGTGTCGGGATCTGCCACACCGACCTGGTGGCGCAAGCCGGCTATTTCACCGCCGAATTGCCCGCGGTTTTCGGGCACGAGGGTGCCGGCATCGTCGAGGCGGTCGGCGCGGATGTCACCAAGGTTGCCGTGGGCGACCGCGTGGCGCTGAGTTTCAGCTACTGCGGATCGTGCGCCTGCTGCGACCGGGGCGAGCCGGCCTATTGCATCGACATGACGCCGCTGAATTCCTCGGGCAAGCGCGCCGATGGTAGCAAGACGATGGGCGCGGTGTCGGGGAGCTTTTTCGGCCAGTCCTCGTTCGCCAGCCACGCGCTGACCAGCGAAAAGAACGTCGTCAAGGTGCCCGAGGGGGTGCCGCTGGACGTGGCGGGCATCCTGGGCTGCGGTGTGCAGACCGGGGCAGGGGCTGTTCTGCGCTCACTCGATTGTGCGCCGGGCTCGGCCCTGGTGGTGTTTGGCGTGGGGGCGGTCGGGCTTGCCGCGGTCATGGGCGCCAAGCTGCGCGGTCTTGGCACGGTCATCGCGGTCGAGCTGCATGAAAACCGCCGCCGGATGGCGCTGGAGCTGGGCGCGACGCATGTGATCGATCCGGCGGCAGGCGATATGGCGCAGGCGATCCGCGCGATCCTGCCGGGTGGGGCCGATACGGTTCTGGACACGACAGGCATCCCGACGGTGGTCGAAACCGTGCCCGATATCCTGGCCAAGCGCGGGCAATTCGGTTTCGTCGGCATCCCGCCGGCGGCTGCGATCGATTTGAAACTGCCCGGCACGTTGATGGGCGCCATGCGCAACGGCTGGACCTTTCGCGGCATCATCGAGGGCGATTCGGATGTCGACGGGTTTCTGGCCGAGCTGATGGCCGAATACCTGGCCGGGCGCTTTCCCTTCGACCGGATGGTGACGCGCTATCCGCTGTCGCAGATCAACCGGGCCATCGCCGACCAACATGCCGGGTTGTGCCTGAAACCCGTTCTGATCCCCGAAGGAGAGTGACATGCCCGATGGCGCCTTTGCACGCCCCGTAACCGTGAACATGCTGATCGACGGCGCGCTGGTGCCGGGCGCCGCGCGGATGGAGGTGATAAACCCCGCCACCACCGAGGTGATCGGCACCGCCCCCCGCTGCACACAGGCCGAGCTGTCGCAGGTCATGCAAGCCGCGCGCGCGGCCTATCCCGGCTGGGCGGCGCTGGATATCGAAGAGCGCCGCGCCGCGGTGTCGCAAATCAAGCCGGCGATCGAGGCCCATGCCGATGAAATCGCCGCCATCCAGACCGCCGAGCAGGGCAAGACATTGACCGCCGCGCGGGGCGAACTGGCCTCGCTTACGCGGTTCCTTGCGCGGCAGGCCACGCTGGAGCTGCCGATTGTCGTGAACGAGGACACGCCCGAGCGGATCAGCACCACCTATCGCGTGCCGCTGGGTGTTGTGGCGGCGATCTCGCCCTGGAATTTCCCCGTGCTGCTGGCCTGGTGGAAAATCGTGCCGGCCCTGCTGGCGGGCAATACCGTGGTGCTGAAACCCGCGCCGCAAACGCCCCTGGCCGCGTTGCGCATTGCCGAGCTGGTGGCCAAGCTGTTCCCGGCCGGCGTGTTGCAGGTGATTTCCGGCGGCGACGAGCTGGGCCCGTGGCTGACCGCGCACCCTGAGGTCGACAAGATCAGCTTTACCGGGTCGACCGCGACCGGGCGCAAGGTGATGGAAGGCGCGGGCGCCTCGCTTAAGCGGCTGACGCTGGAATTGGGCGGCAACGATCCCGCGCTGGTGTTCGACGATGTCGATCCCGTGGCCGCGGCGACCAAGGTGTTCTGGGCCGCCTTCGCCAATGCCGGGCAGATCTGCATCGCGTCCAAGCGCATCTATGTGCAGCGCGCGATTTACCCGGCCTTTCGCGACGCGCTGATCGCCGTGGCCCAGCAGGTGAAAGTGGGCAACGGGGCCGAACCCGATACGATGGTCGGCCCGATCCAGAACCGCACGCAGTTCGACCGCGTGACCGAGCTATTGGCCGATTGCCGCAGCAATGGCTATGACTTTGCCTTTCAGGGCGCCGCGCCCCAGGGGCCAGGGTTTTTCGTGCCGGTCACCATCATCGACAACCCGCCCGACAGCGCCCGTATCGTCCGCGAAGAGCAGTTCGGCCCGGTTCTGCCGCTGATGGTGTTCGATACCGAGGACGAGGTGATCGCCCGCGCCAACGATACCGAATACGGGTTGGCCGCGACGATCTGGACCGAGGACATGGAGCGCGCCGCGCGGGTGTCGCGCAGGCTTGAGGCGGGGACGGTCTGGATCAACGAGGCGATCTATTTGTCGCCGGACGCGGCTTTTGGCGGGCGCAAGCAATCCGGCCTGGGGGCCGAGCATGGCGACGATGCCATCCTGTCGGTGACCGAGCCGCAAACCGTTGTGATGCGTCGGGCCTGACCGGCCATTCGGTGCGAAAAGACTGCGGCGGGGCGGCGAAACGCCCCGCCGTTTTCGTTACAGAACCACAGGTGCCCGCGGCGGAAAGCCGGCGTCAAGATGGGCCTTTTCCTCGATCTCGCGGGTGCGGATAAAGGCGGGCCGCGTCTTGAGCCGATCGAACCACGCCAGGCAATGCGGCGGCAGCCTGTCGCGCATCCCGATCGTGATCGCCAGCTGGATGGCATAGCCCACAGCGATATCCGCCATCGAAAAGCCCGACGGCAAAAGGAAATCGCGGCCGTCCTCAAGCGTGCTTTCGGCCAGCCGCAGCCGCGCCAAGAACCACGCGCTGTAATCCTCGACCGCCTGTGGCAGCTTGCGCTCGTCCGGTTCGAACCGGCCATAGCGCAGGACGATGGTTTGCGGGAAAGTCAGCGTCGCCTCGCCGTGATGCAGCCAGTTCAGATAGGCGCCGAATTCGGCATGGCCGGGCGCACGCGCCAGCCGGCCCTCGCCATAGCAGGCGCCAAGATATTCCAGCATGGCGCAGCTTTCGGTCAGTTCCTGCGCCTGGTCGCGCAGGAACGGCACGGTGCCCAGCGGATTGTCCTGCAAATAGTCCTTGTTGGTCGCGCGCGGCGGAAAGCACAGCATGTTAAGCTTGTATTCGGCGCCCAGCTCTTCCAGCGCCCAGAGCACGCGGAACGAGCGCGCGTTTTGGCAGTGCCACAGCTCGATTGTCATCGGGTCTTGTTTCCTTTTTCCAGGCGCGCGCGGATCGCCGCGCCGTTTTCATCCAGGGCGGGGCTGGGCGCGGGGTCTTTCGGGGCCCAGGCGGAAAAGCGGCACGGCTCGACCATATCGTGCACGCGCCCCTCGGTCGGGTGGTCGCGGGTGTTGAAAAAGCCGACCGCCTGAAGATGCGGGTCATCCAGCATATCGCCCAGGTCGCGAACCGCCATGCAGGGCACGCCCGCGGCGCGCAATTCGGTGACCCAGTGTTCGCTGGGCTGCGCCGGCGTCAGCTCACGCACGCGCTTGTAGATCTCGGGCTGGGCCGCACGGATTTCCAGATCGGTTTCCAGCCCGTGCCGTTCCAGGTAGTCGGGATCGCCCAGAACCTGAAAGATCGGCCGCCATTGCGGCATCCGGTTGGGCAGAAAGGTGATGTAGCCGTCAGCCGTGGGGCAGGGCTGCCGGTCGGGATCAAGCTGGCGTTGATAGCCGACGGGCCCCGTTGGCGGGTCGTAATACTGGCCGTTCAGGTGCTCTTGCAGCATGAATTTCGAGAACGCCTCGAACATCGGCACTTCGACGAACTGGCCCTCGCCCGTGCGCATCCGGTGGATCAGCGCGGCCATCGTGGCGTAGACCGCGCTTAGCCCGCCCACCTTGTCCGCGATCAGCGATGGCAAAAAGCGCGGCTGCGGGTTGCCATCGACGCGCGGCAGCAACGTGGCCGTGCCCGAGGCCGCCTGGATGATGTCGTCATAGGCCTGCAATTGCGCATAAGGCCCGGACGAGCCGAAGCCCGCGCAATGCACATAGATCAGCCCCGGGTTCAGCGCCTTCACATCGTCATAGCCAAAGCCGAGGCGCCCCATGCCTTGCATCCGCACATTGTGGATGAACACGTCCGCCTCTTGCAGCAGTCCGCGCATCACGGTCTGGTCGTCGGCATCGCGCAGATCCAGCGCGATGGACTGTTTGCCGCGGTTCAGCGCCATGAACACCGCCGACATGCCGGGTTTTTCGCGCGGGGGCATGACATGGCGCAGAACGTCACCGCCCGGGGCCTCGACCTTGATCACCTCGGCGCCGAAATCCGACAGGATCTGCGTGGCCAGAGGGCCGAATACAACGCCGGTCATATCCACGATCCTGACGCCGTCCAGCATGGCCTGATTGTCGCCCATCTGCATCGTCATCCTCCCTTTTTCATGCGTTGGCAGGGCGTAGCTCAGCCTGCCGGTCCGCATGAAAAAACCTTAGATAACGGGCCTGTTGGCGGCAAGGCGCAAAGCCCGTGAGGGCCGGTTGCAGCGCCGCTTTGCGGCACGGTTTTCCCGGCTTCTCACTTTCGCGTGCATGTCGCTGGAGATTTTGCCTGCGATGGTAAATACTCTAGGTCGAACATGCACATGACCGAACGGTAAGGACACGACATGCTGACACGGCGCCATTTCATTGCAACGACCGCGGCCCTGTTTTCCGCGCCGCTCGCCGCGCCGGCCCGGGCCGCGTCGCAGGCGCAAAAGGCGGCTTGGGATGCGCTGGTCGTCCCTGCCGGGTATGACCCGGCGACGACGAACCCCTGGGGCCTTCATCCGCGTTTTCTGCCGCAGCGGGTCGAGGCGAATGACGGCCTGGCCCCGGGCAGCATTCACGTGGATGCGGTGGCCCGTTACCTGTATCACATTCAGGGCGATGGCACCGCGATGCGCTATGGCGTGGCGATTGCCAAGGGCAATTTGTACACGCCCGGAACCTACACCATACGCCGCAAGGCCGAATGGCCGCGCTGGACCCCGACCAAGGCGATGATCGAGCGTGACCCCGAGCTATACGCCCAGCATGCCGACGGGATGGAGCCGGGTCCGAACAATCCGTTGGGTGCCCGGGCGCTGTATCTTTATCGCGGGCAGCGCGACACCTACCTGCGCATCCACGGCTCGCCCGCGCCACGGTCGATTGGCGGGCGCGCCAGTTCGGGCTGCGTGCGGATGGTCATGGCGCATATCATCGACCTGTATCCGAATGTCGAAATCGGATCGACGGCGGTGCTGTATCCGCCCGAACGCCTGACCGCCCGCAGCTAAGCCGCGGTTACGACGCGGCGCGGGTGCAGATCGGGTTTCCGCCTGGTGTGCGCAAGGGCAACAGCGTGGTTTCCACCGGGCCGCGATGCAGATACCAGTAACAGCCGTCTTCGGGGCGCAGCCGGGCCGAGCCCAGATCCTGCCCGGGGGCGGCCATTTCCACGACGGCTTCGGGCAGTTCGGGCAATTCGCCGCTGGTGTTCATCGTGGGGTCGCATGCCGCAAGGGCGCCGACGCCACACAGCGCCAGGAAAAAACGAATCTTCATAATCAACCACTCCTTCGCGCCCGACCGGATGGCAGGGCGATGTTTGCGCCCAGTGTGGCGTGTCGGGCTGCCAAGGGCAATCGGTGCAGGGGCGTTTTTCGCGGGCGCTGTCAATGCCGCTTGCGGCCGATGTGCAGATCGCCGGTCGTCAGCACCGGCGCTGCGTCGATTTCTTCGGCGTCCAACATACTGGCCACGCGTTCCAGCGCGGCGACCAGCATCGCCTGCTCCCATTCTTGCAGGTCTTCGAACTCGCGCACGAATTTCTGTTGCAGCGCGTCTGGGGCATTGACCAGCGTTTCGTGCCCGCTGGGCGTGATGGTGACATTGGTTTGGCGGCGGTCGGTTTCGGATGGCACTCGGCGCACCTGATCGCGGCTGACCAGCTTGTCCACCAGTGTCGTGATGGTCGCTTGGCTGACGCCCATCTGCTTGGCCAGCGCCTTGGGTGTCGCGCTGCCTTTTTCGTCGACGATCTGCAGAACACGCAACTGCGCTGGCGTCAGGCCGGCGGAATGCGCCAGTTCGCGCGCGTAGAGCTCGGTCGCGCGCATGATCCGCCGCAAGGCGATCAGGCTGTCATCTGTTCTGTCCATCAGGTCCTCGATCTTGAACGGTATCATGTCAATCTTTGCCAGATGCTTCAATCACCTAAGCAAATCCTCCTTTTCAGCTTTGTCTTCGTGCATGCTTTATGTCATCGAAGTTACATAATTCCGAAAAATAAAGCAAATACGGGCAAAAACGCCGGTTTTCGCCGGTTTTGGCCCATTAATACTTTATAGGTTGAAATATATGCGTCAGTCGTTATTTTACATCGTGAAGCAAGTTAGCAAGGAGCATGACCCGATGCCGAAAGATGTGACACCGCCCCGATCGCCTGCGCCCCTTCTGCGCAAACCTGAAGCGACGGACGGGGCCGAAATCTGGGAGCTGGTGCGCAGCTGCAAACCGCTGGACGAAAACTCGATGTATTGCAACATCGTGCAAGCCGAACATTTCCGCGACACCTGTGTTGTGGCTGAACTGGACGGCGAGATCGTCGGGTGGATATCGGGTCATATGATCCCCAACCAAGACGCCTTTTTCGTGTGGCAGGTCGCTGTCAGCGAAAAGGCGCGTGGTTTGGGGCTGGGCAAGAAAATGCTTCAGCACCTGATCGAACGTGATGAGTGCGACGCGGCAACCTGCCTGAAAACCACCATCACGCGCGATAACGGCGCAAGCTGGGGTCTGTTCAAGAGTTTTGCCCGGATGATCGGCGGCGATCTGAGTGATGAGCCGCACTACATCCGCGATGAGCACTTTGATGGCAAGCATGCCACCGAACACATGGTCACGATCGAATTCCCCGAAGCGCTGGCAAAAGCCGCCTGATCGCGACCCACACACCGATACAAAAGGAATTTTCCCATGACGACTGACAAGTCAGCCGACAATAAAGCTGTTTTTGAACGCCGCGAAAGCGAAGCGCGCTCGTACTGCCGGGGTATGCCGGCGATGTTCGCCCGCGCCCAAGGCTCGGAAATGTTCGATGCCGACGGCAACCGCTACATCGACTTTCTGGCGGGCTGTTCCTCGCTGAACTACGGCCACAACGACCCGGATATGAAGGCCGCGCTGGTCGAGCATATGCAGAACGATGGTATCGGTCACGCGCTGGACCTGCATACCGAGCCCAAGGCCGCATTTCTGGAAGCGTTCGAGCGTATCATCCTGAAGCCGCGCAACATGGATTACAAGGTGATGATGACCGGCCCGACCGGCACCAACGCCGTGGAATCCGCGATGAAGCTGGCGCGCAAGGTGACCGGCCGCAAGAACATCATCGCCTTCACCAACGGCTTTCATGGTATGACGATGGGCGCGCTCGCCGCGACCGGCAATGCCGGCAAGCGGGGAGGTTCCGGCATGAGCGCGCTGGACGGCGTGACCCATATGCCGTTTGAAGGTGCCTTTGGCGACAGTGTCGACAGCCTGGCGCTGATCGAACAGATGCTCGACAACCCGTCGAGCGGCATCGACGCACCGGCCGCGTTCCTGATCGAGCCCGTTCAGGGCGAGGGTGGCCTGAACGCCGCCAGCCCCGAATTCATGCAGGGCATTGCCAAGATCGCCGAAAAGCATGGCGCGCTGTT
>JAASTF010000230.1 GCA_021767525.1 Paracoccaceae bacterium | reverse complement strand
CGCCCCAGTCCGGGTCGATCTGCGGCTCGTCCGCGCCGCCTTCGATCGGCAGACCGCGCAGCGCGTCGCGCACCGCGAGCGTCAGGCTGTCGGGCCGCCATTCTGGTATCTGGATCTGCCCGCGCTTGTCGGTGATGACTGACAGCGCCTGCGCCAGGATCATCGCCGGATCGGGCAGCAGACCGCCCCAATTGCCCGAATGATGCGCGCCCTCGCGCAGGTCCACCACCAGGTCGAAATTGATGCCCCCGCGCGAGCCCATGAAGATGGTCGGCACCTCGGGCTGCAAACGCGGCCCGTCCGACGCGATCAGCACATCCGCCGTCAGCCGATCCTTGTGCTGCGCGAAAAAGGCGTGCAGCCCGGTCGAGCCCACCTCTTCCGCCATCTCGATCATCACCTTCGCGTTGAAGCCCAGGCTGCCGCGCGCATCGATCACCGCCTGCATCGCGCGCAGATTGATCAGGTGCTGGCACTTGTTGTCAGCCGAGCCGCGCCCGTACAGGCGCGGCCCGTCCTCGGTCAACTCGAACGGCGCCAGCCCCGCGCGCCACTGATCCGCCTGCCCGCGCACCACGTCGCCGTGGCCATAGGTCAGGACGGTGGGCAGGCCCGCGCCCTCGATCCGTTCGCCCAGCAACAGGGGCGGCGCGCCGGGCACCGGGTTGTCGAAAATCTCGCAGGTGAACCCCATGCCGGTCAGCCAGGGCAGCATCGCCTGATCCAGGTAACGGCGCAGATGCGGCGCGGCCTCGGGGTTCTGGCTTTCGGTCGGGTGCGCGACAAGATCGGCCAGATCGGCCTGGAAACGGCCGCTGTCGAAATAGGTGGCGGCATTGGCGATGGCGGCGTCGCGGGTCATGGGGGCATCCTTGGGCTGTTGGCTCGGGCGATGTTCCATCGGGATGGGCGGAAATGCAATCGGAGCTATTCGCGTGGGCGCGATGGCTGCAGAGCTTTACAGCGACGCCAACGCCAGCTGCCCCGCCACCAGCGCCACCACCGCGCCGGCGCCGATCTCGATCAGGCTGAGCGCACGCAAGGAGCGCGTGCCGCCGCCCAGCTGCATCAACGTGCCCTCGCGCAGCACCACCGACAGGATCGCCACAGCCACCGTCACGCTGGCCGTGCCCAGCCCCATGGCCAGCGCGCCCAATATGCCGGCCAGGCGAATATCCATCTGCCAGGTCAGGATCAGCACGAACAGCGCGCCCGTGCAGGGCCGGATCGCCACCGCCCCGATCAGCACAAGCGCATCACGCAGGCTGCGCACCTCGGCGGCCTGGTCGGGCGTCGGCCCGTGGGCGTGGCCACAGCCGCAATCGGGGCCATGATCGTGATCGTGGTCATGGGCGTGCCCATGCACCGGCGCTGGCTGCCGCCGGAACCGCCGCAGCCCGCGATAGAACAACCACACCCCCACCAGCGCCACCATCGCGAAGCTGACCGGCGCCAGAACCCGCTCGGCGGTGTCGACCATCTGGGCGCGCGTCAGGTCCAGCAGCAAAACGCCGGCATAGACCATCACGATGGCCGTCAGCGCCTGCGCGAGGCTCGACGCCACGGCCAGCCCCGACAGGCGCAGCAGCGGCACCCGCCGCCCCACGCCATAGCCGCCGATCAGGATCTTGCCATGCCCCGGCCCCGCCGCGTGAAAGAACCCGTAGGCAAAGCACAGGCCCAAGAGCCCGCCCAGCGCCGCCGGATCGCCCCCGCGCAGCCGCCGCAACAGACGCGCCATCGCGTTTTGCACGTCGCGCTGCCCGTCGGCGGCCCAGCGGCTTACCTCATCCACACCGCCCATGCCCCACAGCCACCAGGCCAGGGCCGCGATGCCCGCCAATGCCGCCCAGACGATCACCCGCATGTGACGCGCACCGTATCGGCAAAAAGATCGCCCACCGCCGGGTAATCGTCGGGATCGGGCGGCAGGTCTTTCAGCTTTTCCTCGACCACGGCATAGGCAGCATCCAGATCGGGGCGGTCGATCGCCACGTTGCAGCCCTCGGGCGCGTGCACGCCGCCGGTCAGATCGTAGGCGGTGTAGAATGTCGGATCATAGGCGCGCAGCGTGATAGTCGGCACCGGCCCGGCCTCCAGCGCGCGGTAATGCCGAGTGACGATCTTGCCATCCTCGAACGCTGTGTCGCGCGGCTGCGGCGGGCCAAGGGCCAGATCGTCCGCCCCGTCGCTGGCATAAAGATCGCCGGCAAAGCCCGCGACCCAGTTCATGTCGAACCCGTGCAGCGTTTTCAGCTCGGCCTCGGTCAGCACACCGTCATAGTCGTCGTCGAGCTCCATGTCTTCCAGCACCAGCAGGCTGTAAAGCTCGTCATAGGTCCAGCTGACCTCGACCCCGGTGATCTGCCCCGCCTCGTCCGTGACCAGGCGCAGCGCGGTATCGACGAAGATATGCGGATGCGCCCCCGCGGCAGGGGCGCACAGCATCAGCAGGCAAATGGCGCAAAGGCGTGACATGGCGATGGGTTAGGCGATCGGCGCGACACGCGCAATGCGTCACGCCGCGCCTGCGCCAAATCACGCCGAGCCGCGCCGCGGCGCGGCGTGACAGGGCGGGCCTTTGCAACCTATCGTGGCGGCCTGGCCCGGTTCTGCCCGGGCCCGATCAATGGGAGGAGACAGAAGATGACGAACCTGCGCAACACGCTGATCGCCGGGATGGCCGCCGCGGCGCTGATGACCGGCGCGGCCCTGGCCGACCAGCACGCCAACATGGAATGGACGACCTCGCCCTGGGGCGAAGACGACGAAATCGGCGCCGCCAACCGCGTCACGCCCGAGGTGGTGATGGAGGCCGCCAAGCTGGTGACGACCGGCAAGACCTATCCGCTGGGCATCGTGATCGGGCCCGACACGCCGGCCTTTCCGCCGCGGTCCCTGTCGGTATCGGTGCTGCAGCCGGGGCAGACCAGCGGCGGATCGCTGGGCCCGACCAAGACCACCTATAACGACGATATCTTCATGGGTTGGCTGGGCATCGGCAGCCAGATCGACGGTCTGGGCCATATCGGCCACGGCGACACCTATTACAACGGGTTCAAGGCCAGCGAGTTCGCCCAGACCTCGGGTCTGACGAAGCTGGGCGTGGAAAAGGTGCCGCCCATCGTGGCACGCGGCGTGCTGCTGAACATGGCGGCGCATTACGGGCAGGACATGCTGGAGGAAGGGACCGCCTATACCCGCGAGGATATCATGGCCGCGGCCGAGGCGCAGGGGGTCGAGCTGCGCGAAAATGACGTGGTGCTGTTCCACTCGGGCTGGATGCAGCTGCTGGAGGAAGGCGGCGACCCGGAGCGCTTTGGCGCGGTCGAGCCGGGGCTGGGCAAGACCGGCGCGGAATACCTGGCCGAGCTGGGCGTGATCGCCGTGGGCGCCGACACCTGGGGGCTGGAGGCCGTGCCGTTTGAAGACGGCGTGGGCGTGTTCGAGATCCACCAGATCCTGCTGGCGCAGAACGGGATCTATATCCTTGAAAACATGAACACATCGCTGCTGGTCGAGGATGAGGTGAACGAGTTCATGTTCGTGCTGGGCCAGGCCCGCATCAAGGGCGCGGTGCAGATGATGATCAACCCGGTGGCGATCCGCTAAAACGGTTGCGGCGCGCCTGCGCGCGCCGCCCGCTGCGGGGGGCTCTGCCCCCCGTCGCCCATGCGGGCGACTCCCCCCGGGATATTTATGGAGAGAGGAAACAGGGGCCAGCAGCCTCAGGTAACGCTTGACCCGACCGGCCAGGCTGCCAAGCTGTATCGAAACGCAGTCGAAGGAGCGCATGCCGATGGCCATCGCCGCCCAGTCAGGTTTCGGGTCGCAACCCGAGCGGATGATGCTTGCGGTCGGCACGATCGAATTGATCCTGCCGGGCAGCATCCAAGATGCCGATGCCGACGCGCGCTCGCGTCGTTACCTGGGCCTTTTGGCGGACCGGCTTTCGCGGCTGGACCTGTCCTTTACCTTCCTGCTCGACGGGCAGACGGTGCGGATGGCGCGGCTGGAGCTGGAATATGCCGGCGTCGCCGAGGGCAGCATCAAGGCGCGCTATACCTTGATCGGGACGTTCCTTTTCGGGACCTATTCGGCCATCGCTGCCTATCCCTCGTTCAAGGATGGGGTGGTCGAAATCCGCGAGGATCTAGCCAGGGCCGTGGACTACGTGATCGCGAACGCGCCCGAACGCCACGAGAGGCCCGGGCGCGCGCCGATCACCTATGCGCTGCATTTCCGCGACAGTGAAGAGCTGGAGCAGCTGCTGCGCAGCAACCGGCGGTAACGCGCCCCCGCCCTAGCGCGGTTTGCGCTGGTCGGGATGCAGGGCCGAGCCAAGGATATGGTCGGCGCGGTGGATCACATGACCCGCCTGGCCCACGATCAGCGGATCAGGGGCATGAGCCACTTTCAGATCCTTGCCCGGGTAATCCAGCGTCGACAGGAAATGCAGCATGCAGTTCAGCCGCGCGCGTTTCTTGTCGTTCGACTTGATCACCGTCCAGGGCGCATCCGCCGTGTCGGTGTAAAAGAACATCGCCTCTTTCGCCTCGGTATAGTCGTCCCACTTGTCCAACGACGCCTTGTCGATCGGCGACAGTTTCCACTGTTTGAGCGGGTCGGTTTCGCGGCTGAGGAAGCGCGCGCGCTGCTCGTCCTGCGTGACAGAGAACCAGTATTTGTACAGCCGGATGCCCGACCGCGTCAGCATCCGCTCCAACTCGGGCGTCTGGCGCATGAATTCCAGGTATTCCGACGGCTCGCAAAAGCCCATCACGCGCTCCACGCCCGCGCGGTTGTACCAGCTGCGGTCGTAAAGCACCATTTCCCCCGCCGTCGGCAGGTGCTGGATATAGCGCTGGAAATACCACTGGCCGCGTTCTTCATCCGTGGGCTTGTTCAGCGCGACGACGCGCGCGGTGCGGGGGTTCAGGTGTTCGGTGAACCGCTTGATCGTGCCGCCCTTGCCGGCCGCGTCGCGCCCCTCGAACAGCAGCACGAATTTCTGCCCCGTTTCCTGCGCCCACAGCTGCACCTTCAGCAGCTCGGCCTGCAACTTGGCCTTTTGCGCCTCGTAGCTGCGGCGCGACAACTTGGTGTCATAAGGGTATTCGCCGCTTTCGAAGGCGCGGCGCACCTCTTCGGGGCTGGGCCAGTGGCGGCGGGGCGGTTTCTGATCCAGAACGGGGGCCTTATTGACCGCATCGGCGGCTTTTGCGTCCTGGGCGGGGGCGGGATTTGCGGCTGCGGTCATACAGATCTCCTTGATTAACCTCGCAACCTTACGCGACATCGCGCCGCGCCGCCTTGATACGCATCAAACCGGCGCGCGGCGTCACGCCGGTGACGCAACGAAAGCGCATCTTGGGTTGCAAGACGGCGCCCGCGCCTATGTCAT
>JAASTF010000229.1 GCA_021767525.1 Paracoccaceae bacterium | reverse complement strand
TCGGGCGCCGGCAAGGAAGGCATGGACGAGCTGTGGGACCAGACGAAGGCGGTCTATAACCCCACCGACGAGGTGCCGCCCAAGAAGTTCCAGAAGCAGATCGCGTTCAACGTGATCCCGCATATCGACGTGTTCTTGGAAGACGGCAGCACCAAGGAAGAATGGAAGATGGTCGCCGAAACCAAGAAGATCGTCGATACGTCGATCAAGGTCACGGCCACCTGCGTGCGCGTGCCGGTCTTCGTGGGCCATGCCGAGGCGATCAACATCGAGACCGAGGATTTCCTGGACGAGGACGAGGCCCGCGACATCCTGCGCGAATCGCCCGGCATCATGGTGGTGGATAAGCGCGAAGACGGCGGATACGTGACGCCGGTGGAATGCGTGGGCGATTTCGCCACCTTCATCAGCCGCATCCGCCAGGACGGCACCATCGACAACGGCCTGAACTTCTGGTGCGTCAGCGACAACCTGCGCAAGGGCGCGGCGCTGAACGCGGTGCAGATCGCCGAGCTTCTGGGCCGCGAGGTTCTGAAAAAGGGCTGATCGGCCGAAAAGCCCGACGGCCTGGGGCCGGGCGCCGCGCGCGTCCGGCCCTTTTCTATTGCCGTGGCGCCGGGCCCTATCCGACCGGGTAGGTGCCTGTCCATCTGGTCGTGCGGCCTATCCCACAGTCCGCGGGATTTCTCCCGGGGCTTTGGGTAGAACCGTAGATGTCGCAAGACACAACATCGCTCCACATTGTTTGGCTGGCCGGCCGACACTCTCACATCTCTCACTCACGGTTGGCCAGCCGAATGACAGGATCCCCGCGCGCTGTCCCTCGCAATGCGGGTCGCCAAGGTGCCCAACAGATTACGGGGCGCATCGCCGGTTCGATGCGCCCCTGGCGCTTTGCGGGCGGTGCCGCACCTATCCCAACGGATACGCCCCTAGCCGCCTGTCACGCGCCGATACCCGGCTGTGCGCATGACCCGTGCGGGCGCCGCGAATAATCTGCACCCGTCACTACGATGGGGATCGTCATGCTTGCTGCTCTCAAATCGACGCTTTTGCAATTTCCCGTGCGCAACGGAGCCGATACCGGTGACGCGCAAAGCGCGCCGCGCCGCGCCCGCGCGCTGACCCGTGACGAAGTTCAGATGCTGTTCCGCGCCGACCTGGAACGCCTGAGCGATCAGACACCGGGATTGCGCGCCTCGGCCTGACGCGGGCTTGCCTTTCGGCGCGCGCAGGGGCCATGCTGGCGGCATCTGGTCCTGCCGGGGGGTATCATGCGCGCCATCCTTACGTTTTGTCTTTTGATCTGCGCCGGGGTCGGCGCCCGCGCCGACGAGGTGGGCGTCACCGCCCCGATCACCACCGCCACGCTGTACCCGCAAGGCGCCACGATCGAGCGCGAGGCCGCCTTTGACCTGCCCGCGGGGGCGCATGAGCTGATCGTCGATGGCTTGCCGCGCACGCTGAACCCCGACCGGCTGCGGGTGACAGCAGAGGGGGTGCAGATCGGCGCGGTGTCGTTTCGCACCGAGCGTCTTCCGGCGCCCCAGCCCGCCGACTCGGCCCAGGTGACGCAGGCCCGCGCCGCGTTACAGGCCGCCGAGCAGCTGCTGCGCGCCGCCCGCGACCGCGCGCAGGGGCAGACCATCTTGATCGAGGCCGCCCAGGCCCGCATCGCCTTTCTGTCCGATATCGGCGCGGCGCCCGACCTGGCCGCGCAAGGCGCCGACGGGCTGCGCGCGCTGGCCGCGATGATCGGCGACGAAACGCTGGCGGCCCGTCAGCGCATCCAAGAGGCCCGGATCGCCCGGCGCGACATCGAAACCGACATTACCGAGCTAGAGAGTGACGTGGCGCGCGCCCGCGCCGCGCTGGATGCCTTGCAGCCACAGCCACGCGACACCGCCCGCCTGCGTGTCGCGGTCACGGCGGCGCAGGCGCTGCAAGGCCGTTTGCGCCTGTCCTACCAGGTGGATAATGCCGGGTGGACGCCGGTGAACGACTACTTCCTCATGCAGTCCCCGCAGCCGGTTCTGCGCATCGCGCGCGGCGCGCTTGTGTGGCAGGGCAGCGGTGAGGATTGGCAGGATGTGGCGCTGACCCTGTCGACCGCGCGGCCCTCGCAACAATTCAGCCCGTCCAACCTGTCGGCCCGGCTGGTGCGCGTGATCGATCCGCCACCGCCGCGCAAAGAGGCGCCGCAAGACAGCATGCGCGCGACCCTCGGCGCGCCGGCCCCGATGGTCGAACCCGTGGCCGAGGAAAGCATCGTCACCGCCACAGCCATGCCTGCCGGGCTGAACATCGTCTATACCTATCCGCTGCCGGTTACCCTGGCCTCGCAGGCCGAGGCGCTGCGCCTGGTTCTGGGCACCGTCGAAACCGACGCCAGCCTGGTGGCACAGGCCGTGCCGCTTTACGACGAAACCGCCTTTCTGCTGGCGGGGTTCACCAATGACACGGGCGAGGTGCTGCTGCCCTCGCGCGGGTCGTCGCTGTATCTCGATGGGGGGTATGTGGGCAGCCTGGACACCGCCTTGGTGGCCGCCGGCGACCAGTCCGAGCTGTCCTTTGGGCCGATCGACGGGCTGCGGCTGGGCCGGGTGATCGAGGATCGCCAGCAGGGCGACCGCGGCGTGCTGTCCCGCGCGACCGACCGGGCGGAAACCGTTCGGATCACCCTGCGGAACCTGACTGGCCGGGCATGGCCGGTGCGCCTGCTGGATCGCGTGCCCTATTCCGAACAGCAAGAGCTGGAAGTGACATGGTCGGCAGATCCCGCGCCCGATACCGTCGATTACGACGACCGGCGCGGGGTTCTGGCCTGGCGGTTCGATCTGCCCGGGGGCGCCACGCGCGAAATCACGCTAAGCCACCGCCTGCGCTGGCCCGAGGGCAAAGTGCTGCGCTAGGGCGTGGTGGTTACTGCAACGCCACCGACAACGCGGCGCTGGCCATGCCATAGCCGGTGAAGACGAACAACATCACGTAGTTCAGGGTTTGCCGGCGGAACCGCGACAGGATGGCGGTGACCGCGCCAGCGAACAGTCCCAGATGCGCCACCAGCACAAAGGCCATCAACGGCAGGTAGTTGGCGGCCGCGGGCGTCACCTCGGGGTCAAGGAACAGCGTGGTCATCAGGCTGATCGCCATGCCGACGGGGATCATCAGCATCCCGATCATCATCAGCTTCAGAAATCCCGGCCCGTGCGCCGCGCCAGATGCGCGCGCCGGCTTGCCGCGGCCCTTGTCGCGCAGCCCGTCGATATCCGCGGGGCCTACCAGAATCTCGGCCTCTCCCTGCGTGGTTTTCTGATTGATACGCTCGATGCGGTCATAAAAGCTTTGCTGGACCATCTCTCGTCATCCCGGCGGTTTTTCAACTGTCGGTTAACCTTCCCAGCAAACGAGGGCAGCTTCACGGTGCAACTGCGCCGATTTTGGGGCAACCGGGGTGACGTTGGGGAAGCGGCGCGGTCACACGCGCGCAAAGGCCGATTTGTCGGGGCTGTAGTATTCCAGCGAGCCCTCGCCGATATCCGTCCAAAGCCCGTGCAGCGACAGCTTGCCGCCGGTCACCGCATCCGCGACGAAAGGAAAGGTCATCAGGTTTTCCAGGCTGACCAGCACCGCCTGCTTTTCCAGCGCATTGCGCCGGTCGGTGGCGTCGTCGATGTCCTTCACCCGCTCGTATCCGGGGCGCAGGATGTCCATCCAGCGGCCCACGAAACTGGTCTTTTCCTCCAGCTCGGGGGCGTTGCCGCTGCACATGTCCAAACAGCCCTGCACGCCGCCGCAATTGGAATGCCCCAGCACGATGATATGCGCCACCTTCAGCGCGTTCACCGCGTATTCCACCGCCGCCGAGGTGCCGTGCTGCAAGCCGTCGGGTTTGTGCGGCGGCACCAGGTTGGCGATGTTGCGATGGATAAAGAATTCGCCCTGGTCCGCCCCGAAGATCGAGGTCACATGCACCCGGCTGTCGCAGCACGAAATCACCATCGCGCGCGGATGCTGGCCGCTTTCGGCCAGGCGGCGATACCAGCTTTCGTTCTCGACATAGGTGGTGGCCTTCCAGCCCTGGTAACGTTGCACCAGGTACGTGGGCAGGGGCTTGGCGTGCTGCATGAAATCTCTCGTCCGTGTCGTGCCTGCCGGGCGTCATAGACCGTATTCAACACGAATTCGAGAGGAAAGACCGGGCGCCCTAAACCTTTTGGAAGGGTGGCGGCGCCATTTTGGCAACCTGTGGGGACCGAAAGAACCAGGGGTGAGACATTGGAACAGGTCACGATTTTGCAGACGGACGAAGCGATCCGTCTCGATCAGGGCAAATTGGGTGCGCTTTACGATCGGCTTGGCCCGTCTGGCGCCGAAGACGTGGTATGCCGCGCAATGGAAGAACTGGCCGCCCGGCTGTCGCAGGTCGACCGCGATTACCGCGCCGGCCGCTGGGCCGAATTGCGCAAGGGCGCGCGCGCGCTGGCAGCAATTGCCGACCAGATGGGCATGGCGACACTGGCGCAGGTGGGCCGCGATGTCACAGCCTGCGTCGACGCGCAGGACCAGGTGGCGCTGTCGGCGGTTCTGGCGCGGCTTTTCCGCTCGGGCGAGGGGTCGCTGACCGCGGTGTGGGACTTGCAGGGCCTGTCGGTCTGATCGGGGCTTGCGGGAGCGCGTCAGGGGCGTAACCTGCACGCATCAGTCCAACAGCCGAGGTCGCCATGACGCCCGAATTCGCCGCCGACACAGCCGATGCCATCCCCGTTTACGTGGTCGAAGACGGGGGGCAAAACGACTGGGCCAGCGATCAGCCCGCGCACATAAAGGCCTGGGTTGCGGCCAACGGGTTCACGGGCGCGTTGGGCAGTCACCTGCTGATCCCCGGCGCTGATGGGGTGCCGATGGCGGTTCTGGCGGGCTATGGCACCGCCGCCGCCCGCGCCCGGGGCCGGTTTCACCTGGCCGCCGTCGCCGCCGCCCTGCCCGAAGGCACGTATCGCATCGCCTCGGGCCTGCCGGATGACCAGGCCGAGGTCGAGGCGCTGGGCTGGCTGCTGTCAGCCTATGCGTTCGACCGCTACAAGGACCAGAAAGGCGCCAAGGCGCGGCTGGTGGCCCCGGGTGGTGTCGATGCCGCACGGCTGCAAACCATCGCCGCGGGCGAATGCCTGACCCGCGACCTGATAAACACGCCCGCCAGCGACATGGGGCCCGAGGCGCTGGAACAGGGCGCGCGCGACCTGGCGGGCAGTTTCGGGGCCGCGATCAGCGTCACCACCGGCGATGATCTGCTGGCGCAGAATTTCCCGATGATCCACGCCGTCGGCCGCGCCGCGGCCCAGGCGCCGCGCCTGATCGACATGCGCTGGGGTGACACCGGCCCGGCGCTCACGCTGGTGGGCAAGG
>JAASTF010000026.1 GCA_021767525.1 Paracoccaceae bacterium | reverse complement strand
TCGCAAAGCGCGTCGGAGCGGATGCTTGAGGATTTTCCGCAGGTGCGCCACGTCTACCTGGCCTCGGGGTCGTGCCTGCCGCTGCGCCCGGTGCAAGAGCTGATCGATTACCTGGCCGCGCGCCCGCGCACCGATTTCATCGAAAGCGCCACGACGGCGGATGTGCCCTGGACGGTCGGGGGGTTGGATCAGGAACGGTTCACGCTGCGCTTTCCGTTCAGCTGGAAACGCCATCGTTGGCTGTTCGACAGCTGCGTGAAATTCCAGCGCAAGCTGCGGCTGCATCGCCGGATCCCAAAGGGTATCGTGCCGCATATGGGTAGCCAGTGGTGGTGCCTGACGCGGCAAACCCTGTCGGCCATCCTGCAAGACCCCGAGCGCGACCTTTATGACGCCTATTTCCGCAAGGTCTGGATTCCCGATGAAAGCTATTTCCAGACCCTGGCGCGGCTGTATTCGACGAATATCGAAAGCCGCTCGCTGACCCTGTCAAAGTTCGATTTCCAGGGTAAGCCGCACATCTTTTACGACGATCACCTGCAATTGCTGCGGCGGTCGGATTGCTTTGTCGCGCGCAAGATCTGGCCCCATGCCGATCGCCTGTACGAGGCGTTTCTGACCGATGCGGCGGGCGCGATGAAACGGACCGAGCCGAACCCCGGCAAGATCGACCGCATTTTCGCCAAGGCGGTCGAAAAGCGGACGCGCGGCCGGGCGGGCTTGTATATGCAAAGCCGCTTTCCCAATGAAAACTGGGAAAACGGCATGACCTCGGGGCGGTATTCGGTTTTTTGCGGCTTTTCCGACCTGTTCGAGGATTTCGAGACCTGGCTGACCAAGGCCACCGGCGCGCGCGTGCATGGCCATCTGTTCGGCCCCGAGCGGGCCGAATTCGCACAGAACCAGACCACGATGAACGGCGCGCTGTCGGACAACGCCACGCTGCGCGATTACAACCCGCGTGCGTTTCTGACCAACCTTGTCTGGAACACGCGCGGCGAAAGGCAGTGCTTTCAGTTCGGGCCGGATGACAACCAGGAAATCGACTGGTTCATGGCCAAGGATTCGAACGCGCAGATCTCGGTCGTGTCGGGTGCGTGGTCGGTGCCCTTGTTCAAGTCGAACCGCAATTTTGCCGATATCCGGAAAGAGGCGGCGCGCCTGCAGCGTATCGAAAGCCAGTTCCTGGATGTGCTGCGCAGCCCCTATTCCAAGGCCCGCATCCGCATCTGGACGATGGCCGAGTTCATCGAGGCGCCGATGGAGCCCTTGCAATCGATCATCGACGAGATCGGCAACAAGTCGCTGCGGCGCCTGTCCGAGGTTCCGAAGATGGCCGACCTGACGGGCTTTGGTCAGTTTCTTCAGAACCTCAAGAACCAGGGGATGCACCCCTATCTTATGGGGGATTTCCCGGTGGCGCGCGATCTGGGCCCACAGCAAAGCCGCCCGCGCAAACCCTATCTGGTCAAGTAAGCGATGCCGCAGCCTTTCGATTACTTCGTCGTTTTCGCGGAAATGCGCACCGGCTCGAATTTCCTGGAAACGAACCTGAACGCCCATGACGGGGTGATCTGCCACGGCGAGGCATTCAACCCGCATTTCATCGGCTACCCGAACCGCACCGAGATTCTGGGCGTGACGCAGGCGATGCGCGATGCCGATCCGCTGCGGCTGGTGACGACGATCCGCGACGGCAGCGACGGATTGGGTGGCTTTCGGTATTTCCACGATCACGATCCGCGCATCCTGGACGCGGTGCTGGGCGACCTGCGCTGTGCCAAGATCATCCTCACGCGCAACCCTGCCGAAAGCTATGTCAGCTGGAAGATCGCGCAGGCCACCGGCCAGTGGAAGCTAACCGATGGCCGCCGCCGCAAGGACAGCCGCATCACCTTTGACCGTGACGAGTTCGAGGCGCACCTGGCGGCGTTGCAAGAGTTTCAGCTGCGTCTGCTGCACGGGTTGCAGGTGACGGGGCAGACGGCGTTCTATGTCGATTACGAAGACCTGCAAAGCGTCGAGGTGATGAACGGGCTGGCGCGCTGGCTGGGTGTGCCGGGCGAGTTGGACAGCCTGGATCAAAGCCTGAAAAAGCAAAACCCCGAGCCGATGGCCGACAAGGTCACCAATTTCGAGGCGATGGCCGATGCGCTGGCGCGGCTGGATCGGTTCAACCTGTCGCGCACGCCCAATTTCGAGCCGCGCCGCGGTGCGCAGGTGCCCAGTTTCGTGGCTGCCAGCGAAGCGCCGCTATTGTATATGCCGGTGCGGTCCGGCCCCGAGGCGCAGGTGATGGCCTGGCTGGCCGCGCTGGACGGTGGCGCGCCCGATGGCTTGCTGACGAAATTCAGCCAGAAAACCTTGCGCCAATGGAAGCGCGCCCATCCCGGGCATCGCAGCTTTACCGTGCTGCGCCACCCAGTCGCGCGGGCGCATGACGTGTTTTGCCGGCGCATCCTGTCGACGGGGCCGGGCAGCTATGCCGATATCCGCAAGACGCTGCGCCAGCAGTTCAAGCTGCCGATTCCGGGCAAGTTTCCCGATGACAGTTATGACCGGCGCGCGCATCGCACCGCGTTTCTGGCGTTTCTGGAGTTTCTAAAGAAAAACCTGAACGGTCAGACCGGCATTCGCGTGGATTCGGCCTGGGCCAGCCAGGCCAATGTCGTACAGGGATTTGCCAAGTTCGCGCTGCCCGACATCATCCTGCGCGAAGACGAGATGGCGCAGGGGCTGGCCATGCTGGCGGCACAGGTCGGCCGATCGGCCCCGGTGCCGGCGGACGCGGGCGACAGCGATCTGCCGTTCGATCTGGGCGACATTTATGATAGCGAAATCGAGGATCTGGCCGCGCAGGTCTATCAGCGCGACTATGTCATGTTCGGCTTTGATCGCTGGGGGTGATCAGGCCGCCTGAACCGTCTGGCCTTCGGTCAAGATGGTATAAAGCGTCTGCGGAGCGGTGTTGGCGCGCAGCTTTTTGCAAATCGACGCCTCGCGCAGGGTGCGCGACACCAGCGCCAGCGCCTTGAGGTGTTCGACACCGGCCTCTTCGGGCGCAAAGAGGCCGAACACCACGTCGACCGGCTGTCGGTCGACCGCGTTGAAATCGACGGGCTTTTCCAAAAGGATGAACACGCCGCGCACCTCGTCGACATCGGCGAGACGGGCATGGGGCAGGGCCACGCCGTGGCCCACGCCCGTTGGGCCCAGGCTTTCACGTTCCATCAGGGCATCGACGGCCTTGGACGCGTCGACGCCATAGGCGCTGGCGGCAAGATCGCCGAGATCATGCAAAAGACGCTTCTTGCTCGAGGCTGCCGAAATGACTTTGACGGCCTCGGGCTTGAGGATCTCGGATAGTTGCATATGCCTGTTTCTCCGGCGGGGCCGCCGTCAAGCTGCCCCTTACGCTTTGTCAGTTGGGGTCGATCCAGCCGATATTCCCGTCTTCGCGGCGGTAGACGACGTTCAACCCTTCTTTGCCTTCGTTCCGGAACACCAGAACCGGCGCCCCTGCGAGTTCCATCTGCATCACCGCCTCGCCGACTGACAGGGCAGGGATACGGGTTTCCATTTCTGCGATGATGATCGGTTGCAGGCTTTCGGGCTCTGATTCCCTATCATCATTATCCGAGGCGAGGATATAAGAGGGCGCGTTCATAAGTTCAACCGGTTCCGCGCGTTCGCGATGATGATCTTTCAACCTGCGCTTGTAGCGGCGCAGCTGCTTGTCCATTTTTTCGTTGCAACCTTCGAACGCGGCATAGATTTCGTTGGCATGCGCCTTGGCCTGGGCGGTCAGCCCGGTCGACAGATGCACCACGGCCTCGCAAACGAATTCATGGCCGGATTTCGAAAAAACCACGGTGGCGTCAGTCGGGCGGCCTGCATATTTTTCGACGGTGTTGCCCAATTCGTCGGTGACGTGGGTCTGCAACGCCTCGCCGATGTCGATATGCTTGCCGGTGATCTGATAGCGCATCTTGTCTCCTTTGCGTGACAAATCGGGATTGTCGCGGGCACGGTATGCGCCCGGCGTTTTTTTATGCCCGAATGCTGAAAATCGACATTTCAGGGGATTGTGCCCGACCGTGCCTGGGAAAACAGGACAGACGCGGTCGCGGTGCAGAAGCCTGAGATGTCATACCTCTATTTGAGGCGAGTCGGGCAGGCGCTGTCAATCGAAACCGGGGAAACACAGCGATCTTGCGGCGTTTTGCCGGGTCAGGACATGCGGAAATTGTCGCCCAGGTAGACGCGGCGCACGTTGTCGTTTTGCACCACCTCGTCCGGCGTGCCCGACATCAGCACCTTGCCGTCATGCAGGATATAGGCGCGGTCGACGATCTCCAGCGTCTCGCGCACGTTGTGATCGGTGATCAGAACGCCGATTCCGCGCTTTTTCAGATCGGCCACGAGGTGGCGAATGTCGCCCACGCTGATCGGATCGACACCGGCGAAGGGTTCGTCGAGCAGCAGGTATTTCGGTTCGGCCGCCAGGCAGCGTGCGATTTCCACGCGGCGCCGTTCGCCCCCCGACAGGGCCAGCGCCGGGGCGCGGCGCAGATGTTCGATGGAAAATTCGCTTAGCAGCTCTTCCAGCCGTTCGCGGCGCTTGTGTCGGTCCTTGACCGCGATATCCAGCACGGCGGAAATGTTGTCTTCGACGCTGAGCCCGCGAAAGATCGACATTTCCTGCGGCAGGTACCCGATGCCCAGCTGCGCGCGGCGATACATGGGCAGGTTGGTCACGTCGCGCCCGTCCAGGATGACGTGGCCGGCCTCGGCGTTCACCAGGCCCGCGATCATGTAGAAGGTGGTGGATTTGCCGCAGCCGTTGGGGCCCAGCAGGGCCACCACCTCGCCGCGGTTCAGCTCCATGCTGAAATCGCGGATGACGGTGCGTTTCTTGTAGCTTTTGCGCAGGTTCAGGATGCGCAGGCCCAGATCGCCCTGGGTCACGGTCAGATCGGGCCTGGCCATGCGCGTCACTCCTGCGGTTGCAAGACGGTTCTGACGCGGCCCTGCATCTGCGCCGAGCCAGTTTTCAGGTTCACGGTCATTTTCTGCGAGGTCAGCGCATTGCCGCCCTGGGTCAACAGAACGTCGCCCGACATGACGACAAGGCCGCTGTCGATATCGTAATCGGCGCGCGCGGCCTCGGCCGCGTCGGGGCCGCTGACCAGGGTAACGCCGCCCGTTGCCTCAAGCCGACGGATGCGGGTCTGATCCTCGTTATAAACGACCTGCACACGCTGGGCGCCAAGGCGCATGTCGCCCTGGCCGATCACCACGTTGCCGGAAAAGACGGCGCTGTTGGTGTCCTGGTCGACCGACAGGCTGTCGGCGCTGACCTCGACCGGCTGGGTCGTGTCCTGGCGGATGCTGCCGAAGGCAACGCTGGCGCCCTGGGCGAAACCGGCCACGGGCAGCACCATCAAGGCGCAAATCAAGGTAAATGAACGAACGAAATACACGGTTTTCCCCCTAATTGCCCGGATCATATACCAGTTTGATGCCATTTGTGAAAAGCAATTGGGAGTGTCCGCTGTCGGGATCGCCCGTCAGTTGCATCCGGCCCGCCGAAAACTGCCCGATCGGGCCTTCGCCCTGGACCGGGCCCGTGGTCGAGACGTTCAGCACGGTCATCGCGGCGGTCAGCTCGTCCGTGGTGATGCGATACCCGGTCGAGCTGGTGATGACCGCACCGCCGATCAGGCGGGCGCGTTGCGCGTCGGTGTCGATCACGCCGGTGTCGGCGTTGAATTCCACCCGCGCGCCGCCCGTCAGATCGATGCGCGCCCGCAGGTCTTCGGCCAGCAGGCGGGCGGGGGCCTCGGGGTCGAGATTGGCGGATGTCGCGTTGAGCGAGATGAAGTCGCCCCGCTGCGTCGCACCCGCGAAATTGGGCGCGGTCACGCGCTGGTCGCGGATGCGGTCCTCGATCTCGCGCTGGCTGAACGGGATCGATTGCGTCGGATCGACCTCGCGCGAGAGCAGGAACAGCGTCGACAGCAACCCCAGCGCCGCCAGCGGCAGGACGATCCGTAACCAGGCGATCAGCCGTGGATAGTATCTGTCGCGGCGGCTCATGCGCGGATCAGTGGGCGAAGATGTCGATCTCGGGCCAGCCGGCCAGGTCCAGCCTGGCGCGCATCGGCAGGAAATCGAAACAGGCCTGGGCCATGTCGGTGCGGCCTTCGCGGGCCAGCATCCCGTCGAGAACGGTTTTCAGCCGGTGCAGGTGCAGCACGTCCGAGGCGGCGTAATCCAGCTGCGCGCCGGTCAGTTCGGGCGCCCCCCAGTCGCTGGATTGCTGCTGTTTCGAAATGTCGATCGACAGCAGCTCTTGCAGCAGGTTCTTCAGACCGTGCCGGTCGGTATAGGTGCGCACCAGCTTGCTGGCGATCTTGGTGCAATAGACCGGCGCGGTCAGCGCGCCGAACGCGTTATACAGTGCGGCGATGTCGAAGCGGCCGAAATGAAACAGCTTCAGCACGTCCGGATTTTCCAGCATGGCGCACAGGTTGGGGGCGCTGGTCTGGCCTTGTTCGATCTGCACCAGGTGGGCATCGCCATCGCCGCCCGACATCTGCACCACGCACAGCCGGTCGCGATGCGGATTCAGCCCCATCGTTTCGCAGTCGATCGCGACGATCGGGCCCAGGTCCAGCCCGTCGGGCAGATCGTTGCGGTAAAGGTGATTGGTCATTTTCGTCCCTTGTGGCGAACAGATCATCGGCGCAAGCGGCACATGGCCCGGCGCGGTTGCCGGTTTATCCAACCTGACCGCCAGCGGCGCAAGGCATTTGTCAGACGCAGCCGTACCGATCGGCGGGGCATCGCGGGCGTATCTGTCGTGTTTCGGGGAATGGTGCCCAGGAGAGGACTCGAACCTCCACGTCCATACGGACACTAGCACCTGAAGCTAGCGCGTCTACCAATTCCGCCACCTGGGCAGGTGTCGTGGAGGGGCGTTTAGACCTGCCGCGCAGCGGTGTCAACGACGATTTCGCCATTTTTTACACTTCGTCCTATCGCCTTGTTCCGGCGGGCGGATGGCGGTAGGAGAGAGCAGGTTTTTTCTCGGCGGAGGCTGTCATGTCGAAACTGGTCACCATTTATGGCGGTTCGGGCTTTGTGGGCCGATATATCGTGCGCCGACTGGCCCAGAACGGATGGCGCGTGCGCGTGGCCGTGCGCCGCCCGAACGAGGCGATGCATGTCAAACCTTATGGCAATGTCGGCCAGGTCGAGCCGGTGTTCTGCAACATCCGCGACGACAACAGCGTGCGGTCGGTGATGCACGGGGCCGATGCGGTGGTGAACTGCGTGGGCACGTTCGATGCGGGCGGCAAGAACAACTTTGACGCGGTGCAGCACGAAGGCGCCGAACGGATCGCCCGCATCGCCGCCGAGGAAGGCGTGGCGCGGATGGTGCAGATCTCGGCCATCGGGGCCGACAAGGACGGGCCCAGCCGTTACGCGCAGACCAAGGCGCTGGGCGAAGAGGGCGTTTTGCAGCACATGCCGAACGCGATGATTCTGCGCCCGTCGGTCGTGTTCGGGCCGGAGGATGCGTTCTTCAACCGGTTCGCCAGCATGGCGAGCAGCCTGCCGGTGGTGCCGCTGGTAGGCGCCGAAACCAGGTTTCAGCCGGTTTACGTGGATGACGTGGCTGCCGCGGCGGTCATGGGCGTCGAGGGCAAGGCCAGCGGTATCTACGAGCTGGGCGGCCCCGATGTGCGCACGTTCCGCGAGCTGATGCACGAAATGCTCGAGGTGATCCAGCGCCGCCGCGTCGTGATGAACATGCCGTTCTGGATCGCGCGGATCATGGCCTTTGTGCTGGACATGGTGCAGGCGGCGACGCTGGGGCTGGTCAAGAATACCATGATCACCCGCGACCAGGTCAAAAGCCTGGCCGTCGACAACGTGGTGGCCGAGGACGCCAAGGGCTTTGCCGATCTGGGCATTCAGCCGATGGCGACCGAGGCGGTTCTGCCCGAATACCTGTGGGCCTATCGCCCGTCGGGTCAGTATGCGGCGATCAAGAAATCGGCCAAGAACCTGCGCACCTGATCAGCTGTAGCCGATCCACAGCAGCACGACGCCCAGGATCACGCGATAGATCACGTAGGGCGTAAAGCTGACGCTGCGCAGCAGGCGCATCATCAGGCTGAGCGCCGCCAGCGCCGCGGCAAAGGCAAAGACCGCGGCGATCGCGCCGTCGCGGGCGGCGGCGGCGTTGGCGGTGGCGGCGACCTCGATCCCCAAAAGCGCGCCGCTGGCGATGATCACGGGAATCGACATCAGCATGGCGATCTTGGCGCCATCGTGACGGTCGTAGCCCAGCATCCGCGCGGCGGTGATCGTGATGCCCGAGCGTGACGTGCCCGGGATCAGGGCCACCGCCTGCCACAGCCCCATCTTGATCGCGTCGCCCATGCCCCAGTCGGACGCACGTTTTTCAATGCCGCCGCGCTGGTCGGCCCAATACAGCAACAGCCCGAACAGCAGCATGGTCCAGCCGATCACGGTGATGCTGCGCAGCATATCGTTCAGCCCGGTCAATTTCAGGACCAGCCCGAACAGGACGGCGGGAATCGTCGCCACGATCAGCAGCAGGGCCAGACGCGCGCCGGGGGTGTCGGCGCGACCGCGGAACAGGCGGGGCAGGCCGATCAGGGCCTCGCGCACATCGGCCCAGAAATAGATGACGACCGCCAGCAGCGTGCCCAGGTGCACGGCCACGTCGATGGCTTGCCCCTGGTCCTGCATCCCGGTCAGGCCCGGCAGCAATATCAGGTGGCCCGAGGACGAAATGGGCAGAAACTCGGTGATGCCCTGCAATACGGCGACAAGAAAGATGTGAAACAAGGTCATACGTGGCCGTCCCGGTGTATATTGCCTTTGCTACCGCCCTTCGAATCAAAGGGAAAGTGGGCATATAGGTCCGATGTGGACATAAAATTCGCGGAAAAATCGCACCAGAGGGGGCGTATGGCCCATTAAACCGCGAAATAGGTCAGTAAAAGTTACTTTTATTTGTGATGCAGTTCGCATATACGGGCGCGACTGACTTTATTCCAAGCGGAGGCTTCACCTGTGGCCAAGCAACCGATGCTGAAATTCGTCTCGACCCCGCGCGACATGCCGCAAAAGCGTGGCGCAGAAGAACGCCGGCAGGATTTCGACGAGATTTACGCCGAGTACGCCGCCGAAAAAGCCGCCGAGCAGGCGGCGCGGTGCAGCCAATGTGGCGTGCCCTACTGCCAATCGCATTGCCCGCTGCACAACAACATCCCCGACTGGCTGCGCCTGACCGCCACGGGCCGTCTGCAAGAGGCCTACGAGGTCAGCCAGGCGACCAACACCTTTCCGGAAATCTGCGGCCGCATCTGCCCGCAGGATCGCCTGTGCGAAGGCAATTGCGTGATCGAGCAGTCGGGCCACGGCACGGTCACCATCGGCGCGGTCGAGAAATACATCACCGATACCGCCTGGGACGAAGGCTGGGTCAAGCCGATCAAGCCGGCGCAGGAACGCCCCGAATCGGTGGGCATCATCGGCGCGGGCCCCGGTGGGCTGGCAGCGGCCGACATGCTGCGCCGCGCCGGCGTGCAGGTCACGGTGTACGACCGTTACGACCGCGCGGGCGGGCTGCTGACCTATGGCATCCCGGGCTTCAAGCTGGAGAAGGACGTGGTGATGCGCCGCAACGACCAGCTGGCGCAGGGCGGCGTGGAGTTCGTGATGAATTGCAACGTGGGCGAAGATATCGGTTTCGAGGAAATCCGCGCCAAGCATGATGCGGTTCTGATCGCCACGGGCGTGTATCAAAGCCGCGATCTGGGCGGGCCGGGCGCTGGTGCGCAGGGTATCGTCAAGGCGCTGGATTACCTGACCGCCTCGAACCGGGCGGCCAATTTCGGCGACAGCGTGCCCGCATATGAAAGCGGCGAGTTGAACGCCAGCGGCAAGAAGGTTGTCGTGATCGGCGGCGGCGACACCGCGATGGATTGCGTGCGCACCGCCATCCGCCAGGGTGCGGAAAGTGTGAAGTGCCTGTATCGCCGCGACCGGGCCAACATGCCGGGCAGCCAACGCGAGGTGCAGAACGCCGAGGAAGAGGGCGTGCAGTTCGAATGGCTGACCGCGCCCAAGGGCTTTACCGAAAACGACGGCAAGGTGGCCGGCGTCATGGTGCAAAAGATGCGCCTGGGCGCGCCCGATGCCACTGGCCGCCAAAGCCCCGAAGCGATCGAGGGCGCGGATTACGTGGAAGAGGCCGACCTTGTGATCAAGGCGCTGGGGTTCGAGCCCGAAGAGCTGCCCAAGCTGTGGGGTGTGGACGGTCTGGAAGTGACCCGGTGGGGCACCATCAAGGCCGAGTTCACCACCGGCAAGACCAGCCTGGATGGCGTGTTCGCGGTGGGTGATATCGTGCGCGGTGCCAGCCTGGTCGTCTGGGCGATCCGTGACGGGCGCGACGCGTCCGAAGCGATCCTGGATTACCTGAACCAATCCGCCGCCGTGGCCGCGGAATAAGCGAGAAACGCCGCGCACACCCCATGCACAAGGCATGCACATCTTATGCATATGGCGATGTGGGCGGCAAAATCCCGAAACGTCAGCACCGCTGACCCAGTCAAGGAGAGGGCGACATGAGCACATGTAACGGCACCCGCCCGTTCGGCGCGCTGCGGTTAACGCTGCGCGCGCTTCTTGGTAGCCTGATGCTGGCCGCGCCCGCTTGGGCCGAGCAGCAGCCCTATGCCGGGTTCGAGGCGCGCGAGATCGCGTCGCTGTCGGCCGAGGATCAGCGCGCCATCCTGGCGGGCGAGGGCTGGGGCCTGGCGCTGCCGGCGGAACTGAACGGCTATCCCGGCCCGCTGCACGTGCTGGAGCTGGCCGACGCGCTGGACCTGACCGATGCGCAACGCGCCGAGGTGCAGGCCATTTACGACGCGATGAAGGCCGACGCCCAAAAGGCGGGTCGTGCCTATGTCGAGGCCGAGGCGATGGTCAGCCACATGTTCGCCGCCGGGCACGCCGATCCGCAGCGGCTGGAGATGATGTTGCAGCAATCCGCCAGCGCCCTGGCAGAATTGCGCGCGGTGCATCTGGCCGCGCATCTGGCGGTGACGCCGATGCTGAGCGATGCACAGAAAGAGATTTACGCGCAGATGCGCGGGTATGACGGGGGGCATGGAAACGCCGGTCACGGCAGCCATGCCCACCACTGACAAGGAGGCCCTGAGATGACCAAGTATGATGCCGAATGGGTGCGCCGCGAAGAGGCCAAGCGCAAGTGGATGGCCGAGAACGGCCTGTATTCCGAGGCCGAGGAAAAGGCCAATTGCGGCGTCGGCCTGGCCGTGTCGATCGACGGGCAGCCCAGCCGCAAGGTGGTGGAAAACGGGATTGCCGCGCTAAAGGCGATCTGGCACCGCGGGGCCGTGGATGCCGATGGCAAGACCGGCGACGGCGCGGGCATTCACCTGCAAATCCCGCCCGCGTTCTTCTATGACCAGATCGAGCGCACCGGCCACCAGCCCCGCAAGAACGAGCTGATGGCCGTGGGCCAGGTGTTTCTGCCGCGCACCGATCATGGCGCGCAGGAAACCTGCCGGACCATCGTGGAAACCGAAGTGCTGCGCATGGGCCATTACATCTATGGCTGGCGGCATGTGCCGGTGAACGTGGCCTGCCTGGGCGAAAAGGCCAACGCCACCCGCCCCGAGATCGAGCAGATCCTGATTTCGAACGCCAAGGGGCTGGACGAGGAAACGTTCGAGCGCGAGCTGTATGTGATCCGCCGCCGCATCGAAAAGGCCGCCGCCGCCGCGGGTATCAACAACCTGTACCTGGCGTCGCTGTCGTGCCGGTCGATCATCTACAAGGGCATGATGCTGGCCGAGCAGGTCAGCGAGTTCTACCCCGATCTGCAGGACGAGCGGTTCGTCTCGGCCTTTGCGATCTATCACCAGCGCTATTCGACCAACACCTTTCCGCAGTGGTGGCTGGCGCAGCCGTTCCGCATGCTGGCCCATAACGGCGAGATCAACACGCTGAAGGGCAACATCAACTGGATGAAGAGCCATGAAATCCGCATGGCCAGCGCCGCCTTTGGCGACATGGCCGAGGATATCAAGCCGATCGTGCAGTCGGGCGGGTCGGATTCGGCCGCCTTGGACGCGGTGTTCGAGGTGCTGGTGCGCGCGGGCCGCAACGCGCCGATGGCCAAGACGATGCTGGTGCCGGAAAGCTGGTCCAAGCAGGCGGTCGAGCTGCCGCAATCGTGGATGGACATGTATTCGTACTGCAACTCGGTCATGGAGCCGTGGGACGGCCCCGCCGCCCTGGCGATGACCGATGGCCGCTGGGTCTGCGCCGGTTTGGACCGGAACGGGTTGCGCCCGATGCGCTATGTCATCACCGGCGACGGGATGCTGATCGCCGGGTCCGAGGCGGGCATGGTGCCCACCGATGAATCCACCGTGCGCGAAAAGGGCGCGCTGGGCCCGGGGCAATTGCTGGCCGTCGATATGGCCGATGGCAAGCTGTATCACGACACCGAAATCAAGGACAAACTGGCCGCCAGCCAGCCCTTTGGCGAGTGGGTCGGCAAGATCACCGATCTGGATGACGAGCTGGCCAAGGTAAGCGAAAAGGCGATCTATTCCGGTGACGAGCTGCGCCGCCGGCAGATCGCCGCGGGCTATACCATCGAAGAGCTGGAGCAGATCCTGTCGCCGATGGTCGAGGACGCCAAAGAGGCGCTGGCCAGCATGGGCGACGACACGCCCAGCGCGGTGCTGTCCAAGAAATACCGCCCGCTGAGCCATTTCTTCCGCCAGAATTTCAGCCAGGTGACCAACCCGCCGATCGACAGCCTGCGCGAATACCGCGTGATGAGCCTGAAGACGCGGTTCGGCAACCTGAAGAACGTGCTGGACGAAAGCAGCAGCCAGACCGAGATCATCGTGCTGGACAGCCCCTTCGTGGGCAACGCCCAGTGGGAGCGCGTGACCCAGGCGTTCAACGCCGACCTGGTCGAGATCGACTGCACCTTTGCCAGCGGGCCGAACGCCCTGCAAAAGGGGCTGGAGCGCATCCGGGCCGAGGCCGAGGACGCCGTGCGCAGCGGTGCCGGGCACCTGGTTCTGACCGATCAGCACCAGGATGGTGACAAGGTCGCCATGCCGATGATCCTGGCCACCAGCGCGGTGCACAGCCACCTGACGCGCAAGGGTCTGCGGACCTTCTGTTCGCTGAACGTGCGCAGCGCCGAATGTATCGACCCGCATTATTTCGCGGTGCTGATCGGTTGTGGTGCCACCATCGTCAACGCCTACCTGGCCGAGGACAGCATCTCAGACCGGATCGAGCGTGGCCTGCTGGATGGCCCGCTGACCGAGGCGGTCGCCCGCTATCGCGAGGCGATCGACCAGGGCCTTTTGAAGATCATGGCCAAGATGGGCATCTCGGTTCTGTCGTCCTATCGCGGTGGCCTGAACTTCGAGGCGGTGGGCCTGAGCCGCGCGATGTGCGCCGAGTATTTCCCCGGCATGACCAGCCGCATCAGCGGCATCGGCGTCAGCGGTATCCAGAAAAAGGCCGAAGAGGTGCACGCCCTTGGCTGGAAATCGGATGCGGTGATGCCCATCGGCGGCTTTTACAAGGCGCGCAAGTCGGGCGAAACGCATGCCTGGGGCGCGCAGACCATGCACATGATGCAGATGGCTTGTAACAAGGCCAGCTATCAGATGTGGAAGCAGTATTCGGCCAAGATGCAGGCCAATCCGCCGATTCATCTACGCGATCTGCTGGCGATCAAGCCGCTGGGCGAGGCGATCCCGCTGGAAGAGGTGGAATCGATCACCTCGATCCGCAAGCGGTTCGTGACGCCGGGCATGTCGCTGGGCGCGCTGTCGCCCGAGGCGCACAAGACGCTGAACGTGGCCATGAACCGTATCGGCGCCAAGTCGGACAGCGGCGAGGGCGGCGAAGATCCGGCGCATTTCGTGCCCGAACCGAACGGCGACAACCCCAGCGCCAAGATCAAGCAGGTGGCATCGGGCCGGTTCGGTGTGACCGCCGAATACCTGAACCAGTGCGAAGAGCTGGAGATCAAGGTGGCCCAGGGCGCCAAGCCCGGCGAGGGTGGCCAGTTGCCCGGCATGAAGGTGACCGACCTGATCGCGCGGCTGCGGCATTCGACCAAGGGGGTCACTCTGATCAGCCCGCCGCCGCACCACGATATCTATTCGATCGAGGACTTGGCGCAGCTGATCTATGACCTGAAGCAGATCAACCCGCGTGCCAAGGTGACGGTCAAGCTGGTGGCATCCAGCGGCGTGGGCACGATTGCGGCCGGCGTGGCCAAGGCCAAGGCCGACGTGATCCTGATTTCGGGCCACAATGGCGGCACCGGCGCCAGCCCGGCGACCAGCATCAAATATGCTGGCCTGCCTTGGGAAATGGGCCTGACCGAGGCGCACCAGGTTCTGGCGATGAACAACTTGCGCAGCCGCGTCACCCTGCGGACGGACGGCGGGTTGCGCACGGGCCGCGATATCGTGATGGCCGCGATGATGGGCGCCGAGGAATACGGCATCGGCACCGCGGCGCTGATCGCGATGGGCTGTATCATGGTGCGCCAGTGCCAGTCGAACACCTGCCCCGTGGGCGTCTGCACCCAGGACGAGGCGCTGCGCGCCAAGTTCACCGGCAATGCCGACAAGGTGGTGAACCTGATTACCTTCTACGCGCAAGAGGTGCGGGAAATCCTGGCCTCGATCGGCGCGCGCAGCCTGGACGAGGTGATCGGCCGGGCCGACCTGCTGACGCAGGTCAGCCGGGGCAGTGCGCATCTGGACGATCTTGACCTGAACCCGATGCTGATCACCGTCGATGGCGCGTCGGAAATCGTTTATGACCGCGACAAGCCGCGTAACGAGGTGCTGGACACGCTGGATGCGGAAATCGTGCGCGATGCCGCGCGGTTCCTGGAAGATGGCGAAAAGATGCAGCTGTCTTACGCGGTGCAGAACACGCACCGCACCGTGGGCACGCGCGTCAGCAGCCATATCGTGCGGCGGTTCGGCATGCGCAATTCGTTGCAGCCCGATCACCTGACCGTCAAGCTGACCGGCAGCGCGGGTCAGTCGCTGGGCGCCTTTGCCGCGCCGGGGCTGAAGATCGAGGTGTCGGGCGATGCCAACGACTATGTCGGCAAGGGCCTGTCGGGCGGTATCATCGTGGTGCGCCCGCCGATGGCCAGCCCGCTGGTGGCGGCCGATAACACGATCATCGGCAACACCGTGCTATATGGCGCGACCGACGGCTGCCTGTTCGCCGCCGGCCGCGCGGGCGAACGCTTTGCCGTGCGCAACAGCGGCGCGCGCGTGGTGGTCGAGGGCTGCGGCTCGAACGGGTGTGAATACATGACCGGCGGCGTCGCGGTGATTCTGGGCGAGATCGGCGCGAACTTTGGCGCCGGTATGACGGGCGGCATGGCCTATCTTTACGATCCCGAGGGCGTGTCGGAACGGCTGATGAACATGGAAACGCTGGTGACCTGCCCCGTCACCGTGGCCCATTGGGAAGATCAGCTGAAAGGCCTGATCGAACAGCACCTGGCGGAAACCGGCAGCCGCAAGGCCGCCGACATCCTGCAACACTGGGACAGCGAACGCGCGCATTTCGTGCAGGTCTGCCCCAAGGAGATGTTGAACAAGATTCCACACCCGCTGAGCGAAGAGCAGGGCGCAATTCCCGCAGAATAAGACAAGGGGCCGCCGGGGTGAAACCGGCGGCCCTTTCACCTATCGCCCGCTTTGCAGAGCGCGCGCGCTGGCGTAAGGTTCGCGCCAGATGGCACGTTCGAGCAAAAAGAAACCCACGCCCAAATCCAAGCGCAAGTCTGGTAAGGCCGAACCGGCCGACCCGTTGCGCGCGGCCTTTCGCGTGACGACCAGCCCCGTGCGGTGGGTCTGGCGCTGGTTTTGGCGCGGGGTTCTGGCGGTTGTCGTGCTGGTGGCGTTGTGGATCCTGGCCTATGCCGTCATCAACCCGCCGACGACGCCCTATATCCTGGCCGAAAAGCGCCGGCTGGGTGCGGTTGATCGCATTTGGGTGCCGTTCGAGGAAATCGCCCCGGTGATGGCGCGCAGCGTGGTGGCGGCGGAGGACGCGAATTTCTGTCAGCACTGGGGGTTCGACATGGCCGCCATCCGCGCCGCGTTGGAGGAAGGCGCGCGGCGCGGTGCCTCGACCATCAGCCAGCAGGTGGTCAAGAACGCCTATCTCTGGCAGGGGCGCAACTGGTCGCGCAAGGCGCTGGAGGCGGTGATGACCCCCGCGGTCGAGGCCACTTGGTCAAAGCGCCGTATCCTGGAGGTGTATCTGAACATCGTCGAGTTCGACGAGGGCGTGTTCGGCGTGGAAGCAGCGGCGCGGCATTATTTCGGCGTCGGCCCCGAGCGATTAAGCGCGGTGCAGGCCGCGCGGCTGGCCGCCGTGCTGCCCAACCCCAAGGCGCGCAACGCGGCGCGGCCCACGTCGTTCCTGCGGCGGCGTGCCGCCAGCATCCTGGACGGGGCGGAAACGATCCGCCGGGATGGGCGGGCCGCCTGTTTCGAGGATTGAATTTCGGCGCCACAGCGGGCATTCAAGGGCGAGTTTCCGCAATTCGTTTCAACGAGAGCGCCCTGATGGCCCGATTGTACCATGTTCCCCTGTCGCCCTTTTGCCGCAAGGTGCGGCTGACCCTGGCGGAAAAGAAGATCGAGTGCGAGCTGGTCGAAGAGCGATACTGGGAGCAAGATCCCGATTTCCTGCGCCGCAACCCGGCCGGCAAGGTCCCGGTGCTGAAGATCGACGGCAAGACGATGGCCGAAAGCACGCCGATCTGCGAGTGGCTGGAAGAGAAATACCCCGAACCGACGCTGATCCCGCGCGATGCGGATGCGCGATACGAGGTGCGGCGGCTGGTGGCCTGGTTCGACGACAAGTTTCACAGCGAGGTGACCAGCAAGCTGGTCTATGAGCGGGTGAACAAGAAGGTGATGAAGCAGGGCTTTCCCGACAGCGGCAACGTGAAATCGGGGGCCCGGGCGATCAAGTATCACCTGGATTACATGACCTGGTTGCTGGATCGTCGCCGCTGGCTGGCGGGCGATGCGATGACGCTGGCCGATTTCGCCGCGGCCGCGCATCTGTCGGCGCTGGATTACATCAGCGACGTGGATTGGAACCGGTCGGACGTGGTGAAGGACTGGTATGCCAAGATCAAGTCGCGCCCGGCCTTTCGCGGCATCCTGGCCGACCAGGTGCCCGGATTCCCGCCGCCCGCGCATTATGCCGACCTGGATTTCTGATCCGGTTGCGCGGGCTTTGCCCGCGCCCGGGGTCGGGGGGCTTTGCCCCCCCTGCGCCTGCGGCGCATTCCCCCCCAGAGTTTACCTGGCAAGATGAAGGACGATCTGAAATCCCGGCTGGTGGCGCAGGCCCGGGCCGAGGGGTTCGACCTGGCCCGGATATGCCGGCCCGATGCGGTGCCGGAGGTGCCTGCGCGGCTGGGCGCGTTTCTGGAGCGTGGCTATCACGGGCAGATGGGGTGGCTGGCCGAGCGGGCGCATTGGCGGGGCGATCCGTCGGCGCTGTGGCCCGAGGCGCGGTCGGTTGTGATGCTGGGCGAAAGTTACACGCCCGAGGACGATCCGCTGGCCCTGTTGTCAGAGCGCGAGCGCGGCGTGGTGTCGGTTTATGCCCGGAACAAGGATTACCATGACCTGGTGAAAAAGCGGCTGAAGCGGCTGGCGCGCTGGCTGATCGCCGAGGGTGGTGGCGAGGTCAAGGTGTTCGTCGATACCGCGCCGGTGCCGGAAAAGCCGCTGGGGCAGGCGGCGGGGCTGGGCTGGCAGGGCAAGCACACCAACCTGGTGAGCCGTGACCTGGGCAACTGGTTTTTCATCGGCTCGGTTTTCACCACGCTGGAATTGGAGCCGGATGCGCCGGAAACCGATCATTGCGGATCGTGCCGGGCCTGTCTGGATATCTGCCCCACCGATGCCTTTCCTGCGCCTTACCAGCTGGATGCGCGGCGCTGCATTTCCTACCTGACGATCGAGCACAAGGGCCCGGTGGACGAGGAATTGCGCGCCAGGATGGGCAACCGCATCTATGGCTGCGACGATTGCCTGGCGGCCTGTCCGTGGAACAAGTTCGCGGTGGAGGCGCGCGAGATGCGTTATGCCGCGCGGCCCGACCTGGTGGGGCCGCCGCTGGCCGAGTTGGCGGTGCTGGACGATGCCGCGTTTCGCGCGCGGTTTTCCGGCAGCCCGATCAAGCGGATCGGGCGCGACCGGTTCGTGCGCAACGTGCTGTATGCCATCGGCAATTCGGGCGCGCCGCATTTGCGCGCGGTGGCGCAGCGGTTGGCGGATGACGACGACCCGACGGTGGCCGATGCGGCGCGCTGGGCGGCGGTGCGGTTGGCCTAGCCCGCCGGTTCGACCACGCCGACGATGGGGCCCATGCGAAAGCCGGGGTCCGAGCGGCCGATCATCGGCGCGTGCAGGCGCGAGATATTGCCATCGAAATAAAGCGCGTTGGGCGTTTTCAGAACGTCGCGGAACAGCTGCCCGAATTCGTGGAACGTGACGGTGTTGGCCGAGATGGCGAAATACACTGTTTGCCCATCGGCGCTGGTGCCCACGCCGTTGCGGACGTAGCGCGAGGTGCTGTCGGGCAGAAAGCGCGGGTGCAGCGCGCCGTCGATCACCAGCATCGGCCCCGATTGGGTGGCAAAGCGGCAATCGGGCGCGCGATCGAGGAAGGCACGGGTTTCGATCACCTGTGCGCGGCCTTGTTCGATGCAGAAAATGCCGTTGGGCAGCAGCCCGAAATTGCCCGGTCCCGCGCTGGAAATGACGCCCTGCACCTGCCGCCCGTCTTCGAGATAGTGCCCGACCGGCGTGCGGTCGTCGTGATACATGCCGGCGTTCATGGCGAATGCCAGCGCCTTGCCCTTTTCAGCCAGCACCGCGTCGACCGCGGTGAAGTGGCCATAGGGCTGGCCCTGCGCGTCGTTCAGAAAGAGGCGCAGGTTTTCGGTGCCGGCATCAACCGTGCAGACCGTGTAGCTGTTGGAGAGGTGCGCTAGCTCGCGGCACTCGACCGCCTGAACCGGCCATGCAGCGCAGGCCAGCACGAATGCCACGGCCGCGCGCCACGCGGCGGTCATGCGTCGTCGTCCCGCTGGTCCGCCTCGACATCGCGGCGCACGTCGTCTTGGGAAAACAGCCGCCGGGTTTCATCCAGACGGTCGAATGTCTCGTCTATGCGAAAGCGCAGATCGGGGGTGAATTTCAGCCCCACCTTCTTGCCGATGACGCGGCGCAACTCGCCCTTGTTGCGGGACAGGAGTTTCAGAACGTCCTCTTGCCCGGTGCCGCCCAGCGGCAGCACATAGGCCGTGGCGATGCGCAGGTCGGGCGATGTTGTCACCTCGCCCACCGTGATCGACAGGCGGTTGAGGTCGGGGTCATGGATATCGCCGCGCGCCAGCACCTC
>JAASTF010000228.1 GCA_021767525.1 Paracoccaceae bacterium | reverse complement strand
GCGATTTCGGCGTCAGGCGTGCCGGGCGCGCGCAGCGCCTCTTCCACCTGTTCCGAGAGGGTGTGATGTTTCTTCTTCAGTTCCTCGATATGCGAACTCAAGCTCATTGGCGTCCTCCTCTCGTTTCATGAATGCCACGGTCCAGTGCAGCACATTCGCCGCCTTCTGTCACGCTGCGGGCGCAGCATGTGGCAAATAAAATCTGAACGCGGCTTAGGGAAACGGCAGCGCCGCCGCATCGTGCAGCACGGTCCGGATCGCCGGAGCGTAATCGGGGCGGTCGCCGGCATGGGTGGGCGACACGTGGATTTGCACCCCCGCATGAAGGCGGAAATCGGCGCGCCCGCCCTTTTGCCCCCGGATCAGGACAAGCTGGCTGTCGCGTCCAGCACGCGGGATCAGCGGCAGAACCCGGACCGAGCCCAGCAGCCCTGTGAACAGCGCCAGCAGCTCGGGCAGACGCTCGGCACGCTGGATCATCGTCACCTCGCCACGGTCGCGCACCCGGCGCGCGCAGGCCTCGACCCAGGCGGACAGGGGCGCGCCCTCGCCCATCGCGGTTTCGCGCCCGGCATCCTGCGCGGGCGTCGTCTGATCGCGACGGAAATAGGGCGGGTTGGCGATCACGTGGTCGAACTGCCGGTCGCGCAGCGTGCGGGGCATGTCGGCCAAGTCGCCCTCGATCACGTCGAAATCCAGCGCATTGTCACGGGCATTGCGCCGCGCCAGCGCGGCATAATCCGGCTGCACCTCCAGCCCCGTCACCGCCACGTCCGGCAGGCGCGCGGCCAGGCACAGCCCCGCCGCCCCCACGCCACAGCCCACATCCAGCACGCACCGCACGTCGCCCGGCACAGTGGCGGCCAAAATCACCGGATCCACACCCGCGCGATAGCCTTTGCGCGGCTGCCACAGTTTGATCCGCCCACCCAGGAAGCCGTCTTGGGTGGCGTCATCCATCCAGGGCGATCCCGTTGTCGCGCATGACGCGCTGGGCGCGGGTCAGGTCGCCCTCGCGCACCATCAGGCGGCGCGGCAATATGCCAATCGACCCTTCCAGTGCGCTCATGTTTACGTCGAGTTCGAAGCAGTCTATATCCTCGCCCTGAAGCAGTGCCTTGGCAAAGGCCAGAACGGTCGGGTCATTGGTGCGCAAAAGCTGTTTCATGACCTTGAGATAAGGGCATGGCCGGGGGAATGTCGAGCCATGCGAACTGGGGAAAGAATGAGCCTGGATCACGCGACCACCAAACCGCACGAAGAACTGGCCGCCGCGCTGGCCGATGGGATGGGCGCGGTCAACACGCTGATCCGCGAACGCATGGCCAGCGAGCACGCCCCCCGCATCCCCGAGGTGACGGCGCATCTGGTCGAGGCCGGAGGCAAGCGCCTGCGCCCGATGCTGGTGCTGGCGGCGGCGCGCATGTGCGGCTATCGCGGGCCTTATGACGTGCACCTGGCCGCGACGGTCGAGTTCATCCACACGGCCACTCTGCTGCATGATGACGTGGTGGACGAAAGCCAGCAACGCCGCGGCCGCCCCACCGCGAACCTGCTGTGGGACAACAAGTCCAGCGTGCTGGTGGGCGACTACCTGTTTGCCCGCGCCTTCCAGTTGATGACCGAGCCGGGCAGCCTCCGGGTGCTGCGCATCCTGTCCGACGCCGCCGCCACCATCGCCGAGGGCGAAGTGCTGCAAATGACCGCCGCGCAGGATCTGCGCACCGACGAAAGCGTTTACCTGAAAGTGGTTCGCGGCAAGACGGCGGCGCTGTTTTCCGCCGCGACCGAGGCGGGCGGCGTGATCGCCGGCGCGGATGACGACCAGGTGCAGGCGCTATTTGATTACGGCGATGCGCTGGGGATCGCCTTTCAGATCGTCGACGACCTGCTGGATTACCAGGGCGACGCCAAGGCCACCGGCAAGAACGTGGGCGACGATTTCCGCGAGCGCAAGCTGACCCTGCCAGTGATAAAGGCCGTGGCCCGCGCCGATGCCGAGGAACGCGCGTTCTGGACGCGCACGATCGAAAAGGGCAAGCAGGAAGACGGCGACCTGGAACACGCCATCGCCCTGCTGCACAAGCATGACACGCTGGCTGCCACGCGGGATGATGCGCTGGCTTGGGCCGATACCGCGAAACAGGCGATGGCCAAACTGCCGCAAAGCGATCTGCGCCGGATGCTGATCGACCTGGCCGATTACGTGGTCGCGCGGATCAATTGACGGCCCTTGGCCCGGCGCCCAGGCTGTGCGCGGGCGTCACCCACCAATCGGGATACTCTGCCGCGATGCGCGACGCGGCGCGTTGCGCGGCATCCCCATTGGGATAAATCCCGAAACAGGTCGCGCCCGAGCCTGACATCCGCGCCAACTGCGCGTCTTGCTCCAAAGCGGCCAGCGCGGTGGCGATCTGCGGCGCAAGCTGCATGGCAGGCGCGGTCAGATCGTTGCGCTGCCGGCGCAACCAATCAAGCAGCCAAGCGCGATCGGGCCAAGTGGCCACCCCCTCCATCGGGTCGTTCATCTTGTGCTCAAGCGCCTTGAACACGGCGGGCGTGGGCAGATGCCCGCCCGGGTTCACCAGCACCAGGTCCAAAACGGGCGTGTCGGGCAAGGGCGTCAGGATTTCACCGATCCCTTGCAGCCGCTTTGGCACCGCGCTCAGGCACACGGGCACATCGGCGCCCAGCGCCTCGGCACTGTCCAGGTCGGGCTGGCCCAGCGCGCGCAGCACCGCCGCCGCATCGGACGAGCCGCCGCCGATCCCCGCTCCGTGCGGCAGGTTTTTTTCCAACGTGATATGCCCCGTCCAGCCGGCCGTTTCGGCGGCGCGCCAGACAAGGTTGCTGCCATCGGCGGGCACGCCGGCGGCAAAGGGGCCGGTCACCGCCAGCGACATCGCCGGGCCGGGATCGAATGTCAGGCGGTCGCCCACATCTGCGAACACCACCAGCGAGTCCAGCATGTGATAGCCATCGGGCCGCTGGGCGGTGACATGCAAGGTCAGATTGATCTTGGCCGGCGCAAAAGCCTCAGTCGCCATTGGCCACCTTCAACGGCGGCGCACCTTCTTCGGCCAGCACCTGATCCAGCCCAACCTCAAGCTTGCGGCGGATGCGGTCGGGATCGACATCGTCGCTGGTGTCCGACGTGCCATAGAAAGACAGCGCGCGCTTCCACTGGAATCGCGCCTCGAGCTTGCGGCCCACGGCCCACAGCACATCGCCAAGGTGGTCGTTTACAACCGGATCGGTCGGCATCAGCTCGGCCGCGCGCTCCATATGCTCGACCGCCTCTTCATAGCGGCCAAGGCGGTAAAGCACCCAGCCCAGGCTGTCGACGATATAGCCGCTGTCGGGCCGCGCGGCGACCGCGCGTTCGATCATGTTCAGTGCCTCGTCCAGCTTTTCCTGCTTTTCGACCAGCGAGTAGCCCAGGTAATTCAACACCTGCGGCTGTTCGGGGTTCAGCTCCAGCGCCTGGCGGAAATCGGCCTCGGCCTGCTCCCAGCGGTCCATGCGTTCGTGGCTGATGGCGCGGGCGTAATACAGGAACCACTGTTCCGGGCCGGGCGCGTCGAACAGGTCGATCGCGGTGGTATATGCCTCGGCCGCGGCGTCGTAGTCCTTGACCTGGCGCATCAGGTCGCCAAGCGTCATGTGCACGATGGGCAGGTCGCCGTGAGTTTTGGCAAGCTGCTCCAGCACCTCGATCGCGGCATCCAGCCTGTCGGCCTGGCTGAGCGCGGCGGCGCGGCCCAGCTCGGCCGCATGATAGGATGGGTTCTCGGGCGACAGGGTATTGTAGGTGTCCACCGCCAGATCGAACTGATCCAGGTTTTCCAGCATCTGCGCCGACAACAACACCGCATCGCTGTGATCGGGCCGCAAATGCTGCGCCACGCGACTGTAGATCAGCGTGTAATCGGCGCCTGCCTCGTTCGACAGCGCGGCCGCCACGGTAAAGAACACCTCGGCCACGCCATCCTGTGCCGACCGGATGAAATCGAAGCGCATCGTCTCGCCTGCATCCAGCTGGGCGCGCATGTCGCGCAGCGCCGGGTCCAGGTCGGCCCCGAACAGGGAATCAAGCAGGGTGATCGCCTCGTCATTGCGGCCAAGCTGGCTAAGGATCTGAAGCCGCGCGATGGTGGCCCGCCGCGTCAGTTGCAGCGGCCCCGCCCCGTCGGCGGCATAGATCGCCTCGGCCCCTTCAAAATCGCCGACAAGCGCCAGCGCAAGGGCCTTGTGATACATCGCAAAGCCACTCAGCCCGCGCTCGGCGGCCAGCGCGTCAAAGGCGGCCATCGCCTCGTTGGCCGAGCCATCGCCCATATGCGCCCAGCCACGCAGCAACCCGTCGACCAGCGGCCCGACGCCACGATCCTCGTCAAGCCGCGTCAGCAGCGCCTGGTAGTTGCCATTCTCGACCTCGTCGGCCACCAGGACCATCTGCGCGATCTGGCTGGTCAGCCCGTCCGCCGCCATCTTGCGGGCACTGGGCACGGCGCGCTGCAGGTTGCCCATCGCCAGTTGCGACAGGGTGACATCCTCAAGCAGCTTGGGGTTCGACGGATCGCGCGCCAGCGCGCGGGTGAAATACTGCGCCGCCGCCGCGTAATCGGCACCGAAGGCGGCCTGGCGCGCGGCAAGGTACGACCCGGCCAGCCCGTTCGCCGCGCCGACATGCGTGCCCGCAACGCTGATGATGGCAGCCGTCACCGCCGCGATAAACCGTTTCTTTCCCAGTGCCACGTTTGTGTCCTTATGCCTGCGTTGCGTCCAAGGTAACGCAGATGCCCCGAAACGCAATGCACGCCCGCGCGAGGCGCGACAATGGGCGGCAGAATGCAAACAGGCGGCCACCGGGGCCGCCTGCGCATCTGATCCGCGTGGGATCACATGTTGGGATAGTTCGGCCCGTCTCCGCCCTGCGGCGTGGTCCAGTTGATGTTCTGGCTGGGGTCCTTGATGTCGCAGGTCTTGCAGTGCACGCAGTTCTGGAAATTGATGACGAACTCGGGGCTGCCATCCTTTTCCACGAACTCGTAAACACCCGCCGGGCAATAGCGGGCCGAGGGGCCGGCGTATTTGGGCAGGTTCACCTCGACCGGCACCTTGGGGTCCTTCAGCCGCAGGTGGCTGGGCTGGCTTTCCTCGTGGTTCGTCATCGAGAAGCTGACATTGGTCAGACGGTCGAAAGACAGCTTGCCGTCGGGCTTGGGATAGTCGATTTCGCTGTGCTTGCTGGCCGGTTCGGTTGCATCGGCATCGTTCTTGCCATGCCCCATCGTGCCGAACAGCGAAAAGCCCAGCGTGTTGGTCCACATGTCCATGCCGCCCAGAACAAGGCTGGCGGTCAGGCCGTATTTCGACCAGATCGGTTTGACGTTGCGGACCTTTTTCAGATCCTTGCCGATCGCGCCCTCGCGCACCTCTTTTTC
>JAASTF010000227.1 GCA_021767525.1 Paracoccaceae bacterium | reverse complement strand
TGCGGCGGCTGGTGAAAATCCGGGCTTTTCCGCCGCGGCGCCCCCACATATTGTGGTGGCATGAGCACCTCCCCCCGATTCATCCACCTGCGCGTCCATACCGAGTATTCCCTGCTGGAAGGGGCCGTGCGGCTGAAAAAGCTGCCCGGGCTTTGCGAGGATATGGGGATGCCCGCGGTCGCCGTGACCGACAGCAATTCGATGTTCTGCGCGCTGGAATTTTCCGTCACCGCCAGTGGCGCGGGCGTGCAGCCGATCGTCGGCTGCCAGGTCGATCTGACCTATGACGCGGTGCAACCCGGCCAGCGGCCCAAGCCGCCGGCGCCAGTGGTTTTGCTGGCGCAGAACGAGGCGGGGTACGAGAACCTGATGCGCCTGTCGACCTGCCTTTACGTGGGTAAAGGCGGCGAAGACCCGCAAGTGTCGATCGAGCAGCTGGAGGAATTTTCGGACGGTTTGATCTGCCTGTCGGGCGGGCCGAACGGGCCTGTGGGGATGCTGCTGCAAGAGGGCGCGCGCGACCGGGCCGAGGCGCTGATGCAGCGGCTGGCCGCGATTTATGGCGACCGGCTGTATGTCGAATTGCAGCGCCACCCCGAAGAGGGCGGCCTTCCGCAGGCCGAGGTCAAGACCGAGCGCGGGTTCGTCGAAATGGCCTATGCAATGGACCTGCCGCTGGTGGCGACCAACGATGTATATTTCCCCAAGCCCGACATGTACGAGGCGCATGACGCGCTGATCTGCATCGCCGAGGGCGCCTATGTCGACCAGTCCGAGCCGCGCCGCCGCCTGACGCGGCAGCATTACTTCAAGTCGCAGCAGGAAATGGTGACCCTGTTCGCCGATCTGCCCGAGGCCATCGAAAACACCGTCGAGATCGCGCGCCGCTGTGCCTACAAGGCGGAAAAGCGCGACCCGATCCTGCCGCGTTTCGCCGATGACGAGGTCGACGAGCTGCGCCGCCAGGCGAAAGAGGGGCTGGAGGCGCGGCTGAAGGTCATCCCCCACGCCGCGCCCGTCGAGGAATACGAAAAACGCCTCGACTTCGAGCTGGGCATTATCGAGGGCATGGGATTCCCGGGCTATTTCCTGATCGTGGCCGATTTCATCAAATGGGCCAAAGAGCAGGGTATCCCCGTGGGGCCGGGCCGGGGCTCGGGCGCGGGCAGCCTGGTGGCTTATGCGCTTACGATCACCGACCTCGATCCGCTGCGCTACAGCCTGCTGTTCGAACGGTTCCTGAACCCAGAACGTGTGTCGATGCCCGACTTCGACATCGACTTTTGCATGGATCGCCGCGAAGAGGTGATCCGTTACGTGCAAGAGAAATACGGCCGCGACAAGGTGGGTCAGATCATCACCTTCGGCGCGCTTTTGTCCAAGGCCGCCGTGCGCGATATCGGGCGGGTCTTGCAGATGCCCTATGGCCAGGTCGACCGGCTGTCGAAGCTGATCCCGGTCGAAGGGGTCAAGCCGGTGTCGATCGCCGAGGCGCTGAAGCAAGAGGAACGCCTGCGCACCGAGGCGCGCAACGAAGAGGTGGTCGACCGCCTGCTGAATTACGGGATGCAGGTCGAAGGGCTGTTGCGCAACGCCTCGACCCACGCGGCGGGTGTGGTGATCGGTGACCGGCCGCTCGATCGGTTGGTGCCGCTTTATCAAGACCCGCGCTCCGACATGCCGGCCACGCAGTTCAACATGAAATGGGTGGAACAGGCCGGTCTGGTCAAGTTCGACTTTCTGGGCCTGAAAACCCTGACCGTGGTGCAGAATGCCGTCGACCTGATCAAAAAAAGCGGCCGGCATCTGCATATCGCAGCCGACGGCACCCAGCTTTACGAACCGCCCGAGAGCGCGGTGGACGATATCGGCGCCATCCCGCTGGATGACGAGGCGACCTATAAACTTTACGCCAGCGCGAAAACGGTCGCCGTGTTCCAGGTGGAAAGCTCGGGCATGATGGACGCACTGCGCCAGATGAAGCCCACCTGCATCGAGGATATCGTGGCGCTTGTGGCGCTTTATCGTCCTGGCCCGATGGAGAACATCCCGACCTATTGCCAGGTCAAGAACGGGATGAAAGAGCGCGCCTCGATCCACCCGCTGATCGACCATATCCTGGAAGAAACCCAGGGCATCATCGTCTACCAGGAACAGGTGATGCAGATCGCGCAGGAAATGGCGGGCTATTCCCTTGGTGGCGCCGACCTGCTGCGCCGCGCGATGGGTAAGAAAATCAAAGAGGCGATGGACGCCGAACGCCCGAAATTCGAGGAAGGCGCCGCCAAGAACGGTGTCGACAAGAAAAAGGCGACCGAGGTTTTCGACCTCTTGGAAAAATTCGCCAACTACGGCTTCAACAAATCGCACGCCGCCGCCTATGCGGTGGTCAGCTATCAGACCGCCTGGCTGAAGGCGAACCACCCGGTCGAGTTCATGGCCGGCGTGATGAATTGCGATATTCACCTGACCGACAAGCTGGCCATCTATGCCGAAGAGGTGCGCCGCGGCCTGGATATCGAAATCGTGCCGCCCTGCGTGAACCGCAGCCTTGAAACCTTTGACGTACAGGATGGGCGGCTTGTCTATGCGCTGGGCGCGCTGAAAAACGTCGGGCTTGAGGCGATGCGCCTGATCACCGGGGCGCGCGGCGACAAGCCCTTTGTCACCCTGTTCGATTTCGCGCGGCGTGTCGATCTGAAACGGATCGGCAAGCGGCCGCTGGAAATGCTGGCGCGCTCGGGCGCGTTCGATCAGCTGGACGGCAACCGCCGCCGGGTGTTCGACAGCCTGGATGCGCTGGTGAACTACTCGGCCGCGATCCACGAGCAGAAGAATTCGAACCAGGTGTCGCTGTTCGGCGAGGCGGGCGACGACCTGCCCGAGCCGCGCCTGTCGCCAGTCGAAGACTGGCTGCCGGTCGAACGCCTGGCCGAAGAGCACAAGGCCATCGGATTCTACCTGTCGGGCCACCCGCTGGACGATTACCTGCCCGCGTTGAAGCGCAAGAAGGTCATGACGATCGAGGGTCTGCGCGACAAGGCCGAGCGCGACGGCGCGGCCATCGGCAAGGTGGGCGTACTGGTTTCCGGCCTGCAAGAGCGGAAATCTGGCCGGGGCACGCGGTTCTTTCGCATGAACATCAGCGACCCCACCGGCCAGGTGCCGGGCATGGTGATGTTCTGCGACGATTTCGAAGCGACCCGAAAGGTGTTCGAACAGACCAACCAGGTGGTCATGACGCTTGAGGCGCGGTTCAACGAAGGTCAGTTCGATCCTGTTGGCCGCTCGGTCGCGCCGATGGACGGGATCGTGGCCGATGCAGGGGCCGCCGGGCTGAAGATTTTCATCGACGATCCGAACGCTATCGCGCAGGTCGACAACGTGCTGTCCAAGGCCGCCGAAACCGTGCGCGGCGCGGGCAAGGGGCCGATCCATTTCTGCCTGATGGGCGCCGATTTGCCGGGCGAGATCGAGATCGATACCGGCGCGCAATACCCTGTAAACCCTCAGATAAAGGGGGCCATCCGCTCCCTGGCCGGGGTTCTCGAGGTGCACGAGGTCTGAGGATCGGCGGCTGCGCGCCTTCGTCGCTGGACGCAACCCGCCCCGATTTGGTATCACCGCCCCAACAACGGGGAGTGAGCAATCTTGAGATCCTTAATCGCCGCAGCCCTGGCAGCGCTTGCCGTGGCCGGCTGTTCCGACCCGATGGACCGCGTGACGCGGCTGTCCGAGGTGGAACTGTCCGACGAGGCACCCAGCGTGGAGATGGCCGAACCCGCATCCGAGGCCGAGGCAGACGAGCGCGGCGGTTTGTTCGCGCGGTTGTTCCAGCCGAAAACCACCGACCCCACGCCCGAGGCGGCAGCGGCGACCGAAACGGGGGGGGGTGCCGACCAAGAAACCAAGCTCGCAGCCCCGTCCGACGCCGAAACCGCGGCCGAGCAGACCCAACCAGATCGCCCGCGCGGCCTGTTCGGCCTGTTCGTCCGTGGCGGGCGCGGTGGCCCCGCGCCCGAGGACAGCCAAGAGCCGCAAGCCGAGCCGGTCGAGATGGCCGCGCTGTCGCCCGAACCGGCGCAGGATACCGCCAACCGCCGTCGCGGCCTGTTCGCGCGCGCGGCGTCGCCCGCACGGATCGACCCCAACGCCCCCGATGCGCAGCTTATCGCGCCCGGCACCGTTCTGCCTTATGGCGCGGTGGCGCGGGTCTGCGATATGCCGCGCCGCGACATGGGCCAGAAAATCGACAGCTACCCCGAGCGTCGTGCGCAATATACGCTTTACGACAGCGCACCCGGCGCCACCGGTCCGCGCAGTTTTTACATGACGGGCTTTCCCGACGGCTGCGCGCGGCAGTTCACCGCCGCCCTGGCGATGTTCGGCAGCCCCCGGATGCACGAACAGCTGCGCTATGGCGCGCCGGCATCGTCGCTGCCCTATAGTGACACCGACAAGGCCTATGAAAAGATCAAGCGCCAGGTCTGCGGCGTGGGGCGCAACAAGCCCTGTGGCGCGCGAATTTCGCAACTGGAACGCGACACCGCCTTTGTCACCGTTTACGAACGTTTTGGCGACAACGCCCGTTGGGCCACGATCCTGCTGCACGATGGCGCGGTGGTGGCGGCCGACATGAAATCGGGCGGCTGATTTAACGGTCAGTAATGCGGCGGGCGTTCGTCCCCCAGGACGATGCCGCCGCTGCCCTCGGCCTCGCGGTTCGCCTCGCGCTCCATCAACATGGCCACGCGCCGGGTCAGCCGGTCGATCTCGGTCTGCTGTGCAGCCACCACGTCGGACAGGTCGTCGACGGTGCGGATCAGGTGCGCTAGTTTCTCTTCCAGGTCGCTCATGCCGGGCCTCATGCGGTTCGGGCGCGACAGATAGCACGGGACAACGGCCAAGGGGAGAGGGCGGATGACGGTGACAGTGGAACGGCAGGAACGCGTCTGCGTGGTCAGCATCGACCGGCCCGCGCAGCGCAATGCGGTCGACCCCGCGACGGCGCGCGCGCTTTACGCCGCCTTTCAAGAGTTCGACGGGGATGATGGGCTTGATGTGGCGATCCTGACCGGCACCGGCGGCAGCTTTTGCGCGGGCTTCGACCTAAAGGCCGCGGCGGGCGGCGATGCGGATGACTGGATCGCGCAGGTGGCGATCCCCGACGATTGGGACGACCCGGTGGGCCAGCCATTGCCCGGGCCGATGGGGCCATCGCGCCTGATGTTGTCGAAACCGGTGATCGCCGCGGTCGAGGGGCACGCGGTAGCCGGCGGGATGGAACTGGCGGCCTGGTGCGACATGCGGGTTGTGTCATCCTCGGCGGTGTTCGGCGTGTTCTGCCGCCGCTGGGGCGTGCCGCTGATCGACGGCGGCACCGTGCGCCTGCCGCGCCTGCTGGGCCAGGGCCGGGCCAACGACCTGATCCTGACCGGCCGCCCCGTCGGTGCGGACGAGGCAAAGGCGAT
>JAASTF010000226.1 GCA_021767525.1 Paracoccaceae bacterium | reverse complement strand
GGTCTCCTGCGCCTTCTCGACCAGCGCGACGATGTCGCCCATGCCGAGGATGCGGCCCGCGATGCGGTCCGGCTCGAAGGTTTCCAGCGCGTCCATCTTCTCGCCGAGGCCGACGAAGCGGATCGGCTTGCCGGTGACCGCGCGCATCGAGAGTGCCGCACCGCCGCGGCCGTCGCCGTCCATCCGCGTCAGGACGACGCCCGAGATGCCGATCTTGTCGTCGAACTCCTGCACCACCTCGACGGCGACCTGGCCGGTCAGGCCGTCGACCACCAGCAGGGTTTCGCGCGGGCTGACCACGTCGCGCACATCTTCGACCTCTTGCATCAGCACCTGGTCGATCTGCAGGCGGCCGGCGGTGTCGAGCATGTACACGTCGTAGCCGCCCATCGTCGCCTGCTGCTTGGCGCGCTTGGCGATGTCGACGGGTTTCTGGCCCGGCACGATGGGCAAGGTGTCGACGCCGATCTGCGCGCCCAGCATGGCCAGCTGATCCATCGCCGCGGGGCGATACACGTCAAGCGAGGCCATCAGCACGCGCTTGCCCTCTTTTTCCTTCAGGCGCTTGGCCAGCTTGGCGGTGGTGGTGGTTTTACCGCCGCCCTGCAGGCCCACCATCAGGACGGGCGCGGGCGGGTTGTCGATTTTCAGCTTGCCGGGGTCTTCGTCGCCGGTCAGCGTGTCGACCAGCGCATCGTGCACGATTTTCACGACCTGCTGGCCCGGGGTGACGGATTTCGTCACTGCCTGGCCGGTGGCCTTGTCCTGCACGGTCTTGATGAATTCGCGCGCGACGGGCAGCGACACGTCGGCCTCGAGCAGGGCGACGCGCACCTCGCGCAGGGCGGTTTTCACGTCATCTTCGGACAGGGCGCCCTGTTTCGTCAGGCGGTCGAAGACACCGGACAGGCGTTCGGACAGATTTTCAAACATGCCGCAGGCTCCTTTGCGTGGCCTATTCCTTGCCTGCCCAGATGGGGGCGCGCGTGTCGTTTCGAAACCCTTGGACCGCCAAACCAGAATGGCCCCCGTGGGCGCAACGCGCTGACGGGGGGCGATCCTTGCCTGCGGCCAAGGACCGGAAGAGCGGGGCCTTCCGGGGTGTTGGCGCTGGCAATAGGCCGCCGGGCGGCGCGAGTCAACCCGGACCGGCACGCGCGCGCCCTGGCCCGGCGCGGGTCGCGGGGGCAGAAGGGGTGCGCCCACCCCGTCTGCGACGCCGACCTACCCCCTTGGATAATTGAGGCGGACAACCTGAGGATGGCACACTGCACCTGTTGCAGCACAGGGTTGGTCCGTTACAGGAAAGGTGGGAACGTGGGGTATAGCGAATGTCATGTGCTTGAAACCGGCGGGGCGCAGGATGCGCTGGCGCTGGTGCGCGGGGCCCTGGGGCGCGGCGCGCAGGTGACGGCCCTGGATCTGTCGGCGCTTTCGGCGCGCGACGCCGGCGACCAGGCCGAGATGGGAATGCTGGTGGTGCCCTTCGACAAGGATACCGACATGGCGGCCGTCGGCAGCGCGGTGGCGCGCTGGCGCGCCGAGGGCGGCCGGTTGAGCGTTTTGGGCCTGGCGCGCAGTTGCGAGCAGGCGGGCCGTGTCGCGCCGGGGGGCGTGTTCGATACGCTGGTCAGCGCCGATTGGGCGGCGGCGCCCGAGATGCTGCGCCGCTTTGCCGAAAGCCATGCCAGCGATCAGCAGAACCGGGCCTTCAAGGCGTTCCTGGATACCTCGGTCGACGGCTACTGGATCTGGCACATGACCCGCGACCGGATCGAATGGTCGCGCCGCACCAGCGAGATGATGGGGCTGGCGCCCGAGCAGGCGCCCGACACGGTCGCCGCCTTCCTGCGGCTGGTCCACCCCGAAGATCGCGGCACGGTCGAGCAGGCGGTGCGCGCGCATGTAACCGGCGCCGCGCCCTATCGGGATGTGGCGATGCGGCTGCGCCTGGCCAACGGGCATTACGGCCATTTCATCGCCAACGGCCAGGCCCTGCGCGACGCCGAGGGGCAGGCCATCGTGCTGGTCGGCAGCCTGACCGACACCACCCGCGTCGAGCGGGCCGAACGGCAGCTGGAGTCGACGCGCCGCCGCTATGCCGCCCTGTTCCAGCACATGAACGACGCCGCGATCCTGGCCGATGCCGAAACCGGGATCATCATCGAGGCCAACCTGCCCGCCGCCGCGCTGTGGGGAAAATCGGTTGCCGATCTTGTGGGGATGCACCAATCGCATCTGCACCCCGAGCGGGTGCGGCCCGAGATCCGACGGCTGTTCACCGAGCATGTGGCGTTGTTGAAACAGGGTGCGCGCAACACCATCAGCGTGCCGGTGCTGCGCGCCGATGGGGGCGAGGTGCCGGCCGAGATCAGCAGTTCGCTGATCGAGATCGACGGGCGGATCATGGTGCTGGGCGTGTTCCGCGATATTTCGGAACGGGTCAGCGCCGAGCGCGAAATCCGCGCCCGCGATGCGCAGATCCAGCTGTCTTCGCACCTGGCGGCGATGGGCACGCTTGCCGCCGGCGTCGCGCACGAGATCAACAATCCGCTGACCTATGTGCTGGGCAACCTGGAACTGGTGCGCCGCGCCCTGCAAGAGCACGGCATCACCTGCCCCGATATCGCCGGGGCGCTGGACGATGCCGAAAGCGGCGGCCGCTATGTGCGCGAGATCGTGGCCGATCTGAAATCGATTGGCCGGATCGACGCCACGGAACCCGATTGCGACCCGGCCGAGGTCATCCGCATCGCCACCCGCATGGCGATGTCCGACCTGCGCCACCGGGCGCAGCTGGACATGGCGCTGAACGACGTGGGGCGGGTGCCGCTGGCGTCGGCCCGGCTGAGCCAGGTGGTGCTTAACATCCTGAGCAACGCCAGCCGGGCCTTCAGCTCGTCCAGGCGGCAGGACAACCGCATCGCCATCGCCGCCACGCGCGAGGCCGGGCAGGTGCGCATCGTGATCGAGGATAACGGCTGCGGCATCTCCGCCGACGACCTGGCGCGCGTGGAGCAGCCCTTTTTCACCAGCCGGGGCCATAGCGGCAGCGCCGGTCTGGGCCTGGCGATCTGCCGGCGCATCCTGTCCGAGGCGGGCGGCGCGTTGCAGATCCACTCGTGCCCTGGGCAGGGCACGCGGGTGACGGTGACCTTGCCGGCGCTTGCGCACGAGCGCCCCAGCGCCAAGGTTGTGCCGCTGCCGCAGCCCGCGCATCACCGGCCGCCGCGCCCTGCGGTCGTGGTGGTGGACGACGACGCGCTGGTGACCAGCCTTGTCGAACGGATGCTGGAGGACCGGTTTCGCGTGACCGTGTTCAACGATGCGCAAAGCGCGCTGGAGGCGCTGCGCGGCGGGCTGAAATGCGACGTGGTGCTGAGCGACATCATGATGCCGGAAATGGACGGCGTCAGCTTTTACGAACAGGCGCGCGGGATGGCGCCGTTTCTGTTCCTGACCGGCGGCGCCGTCACCGCGCGCTGCATCGCCTTTGAACGGCGGATGCTGGCCGAGGGGCGGTTGATGCACAAACCCTTTGACACGGTTGAATTGCAACGCAAACTCTTGCACATCATCCGCACGGCGGCGGCCCAGCAGCCGCACGCACCGCAGCAAAAGGGCCTTGTGATGAACGAGTGTGACAAATCCGGTCCGGACGGCGGCCCCGCCACCCCGGCCGGCCAGCCGCAAACCGCGATCCTGTCCGAGCTGGAAGAGCTGTTGGGCCGCGACGGTGTGCGCACGCAATTCCGCAAGCTGCTGGAGCAGATGAACGGCTTTGCCGCCGAAAGTGCCGACATGTCGCCCGAAGTGCTGGCGCAAGAGGCGCACAAGATGGCCGGCGCCGCTGACGTGATGGGCCTGCGCGATATCGGCGGCACGTTGCGCGGCTGCCAGCACGCAGCCGCCGAGGGCGACATAAAGGCCGCGCGCGCCGCGCTGGACAAGGTGCGCCCGATGCAGCGTGCGTTCGAGCAATTCCTTTCGGCCTATTGAGCGGCGGCTCTGGCATTTCCGCCCTCGGGCGCGCATAGTCGGGCGCGCAAACCGCCGAATGGGGGCAAGATGGACAACTGGGACGAAATCCGCACCGCGTTCCAGGTGGCGCGGCTGGGCACGGTCAGCGGCGCCGCCGAGGTTCTGGGGGTGCACCATGCCACCGTGATCCGCCATATCGACGCGCTGGAGGGGCGGCTGGGCGTCAAGCTGTTCCAGCGCCATGCGCGCGGCTATACCCCTACCGAGGCCGGCGAAGACCTGTTGCGCGTGGCGCAGGCCACTGATGAGCAGTTCCAGCAGCTGGCCGGCCGCATAAAGGGCGGCGGCAATGACATGCGGGGCGAGCTTGTGCTGACCTCGCTGGCCGGGCTGGCGCCTTTGCTGGCCCCGGCATTGACCGATTTCCAGCACGACAACCCCGAGCTGGTCTTGCGCTATCTGACCGGCGATCGCCTGTTCCGCCTGGAATATGGCGAGGCGCATGTGGCCATTCGCGCAGGCGCCGCCCCCGAAGAGCCCGACAACGTGGTGCAGCCCTTTTTCACGCAATCGCACGGGCTTTATGCCGCGCGGACCTATGCCGATGCTCATGGACTGCCCGAGGGCCCCGAGGATTTCGGCGGCCATCTTTTCGTCGGACCCGACGACCCGACGATGCGCGCGCCCTTCAATCGCTGGCTGCGCGAGCGCGTCGACGAAGAGGCGATCCGCTTTCGCAGCAGCGAAAGCCGCGCGCTGGAGCTGGCGGTGATCGAGGGGGCGGGGATCGGGTTTCTGCCATTGTGGGAGGCCGCCCAGCACCCCGGTCTGCTAGAGGTCATGCCGCCGCAAAAGGCGTGGGATGTGCCGATGTGGCTGGTCACCCATGTCGATCTGCACCGCACGGTCAAGGTGCAAAGCGTGCTGAGTTTCCTGAAAGACCGCGCCAAGGGCTGGGGTGGCGAAGGCCCGGCCGCATGAGCGAGGCCGCCCGCGGCCACCTGGCCATGTTGCTCTTTTCGGCGCTGGTGGCGGGATCGTTCTCGTTGGGTGTGCTGGTGGCCAACGACATCGCACCCACGGCGCTGAACGCGCTGCGTTTCGCGCTGGCGGCGGTGATCGTGGGCAGTGTGGCGCTGGCCACCCACGGGCTGCCGCGCCGCGCCTTTCGCGCGCCGTGGCGCTATGCGGTTCTGGGCGGCATCTTTGGTGCCTATTTCGTGCTGATGTTCGAGGGGCTGAAAACCGCGCCTGCCGTGTCCGCCTCGGCCGTGTTCACGCTGACGCCGATCCTGTCGGCGGTGGCGGGGTGGTTCCTGCTGCGGCAGGTCACCACGCCGCGCATGGCGCTGGCGCTGGCCATCGGGGCGGCGGGGGCGTTGTGGGTGATCTTTCGCGCCGACCTGGGCCTTTTGGCGCAGTTCCAGGTGGGGCGGGGCGAGGCGATATATTTCGCGGGCTGCGTGGCACACGCGGTTTACACGCCGCTGGTGCG
>JAASTF010000225.1 GCA_021767525.1 Paracoccaceae bacterium | reverse complement strand
TGCACTGGACCGTGGCATTCATGAAACGAGAGGAGGACGCCAATGAGCTTGAGTTCGCATATCGAGGAACTGAAGAAGAAACATCACACCCTCTCGGAACAGGTGGAAGAGGCGCTGCGCGCGCCCGGCACGCCTGACGCCGAAATCGCCGAGCTGAAGAAACAGAAACTGCGACTCAAGGATGAGATCGAGCGACTGACCGCGACCGGCTAAGCCGCGACCGCCGCACATTTTGTTATGCTCGCCAGCCTTGCCTTCGGCTAGCTGGCGGGCGTTTGGGCGGGGTCGATGAAAACCCGCCCCTGATCGAAGGCGGCCAAAGGTGCGGTTTCGGCGATAATCCAGTCATGGAACGCCGCGATTTGCGGTAGTGTTTCGGCGCCCTGTCGGCACAGAAACCTATAATGCGCCTTGGTGCGCAGCGCCTGGGCAAAAGGTGCGACCAAGCGCCCGTCTGACAGCGCGCGATGCGCCAGGCTGATCCGCCCCAGAATCACGCCCGAGCCGGCAACCGCCGCGTCAATGGCGTGGTCGGCCTGGGAAAAGCGCAGGCCATCTGCCACGGGTGGCGCCACGCCGAGGGCCGCAAACCAGGCGGACCAATCGCAGGGCGGATCAAGAAAGCGCACGTCGTCCTGATGGATCAGCGGCGCGGTGGCGAGTTTTTCGGCAGTGTCGAACCGGGTGGCCAGCGCCGGGGTCATCATCGGTGTGAACCACTCGTTCAGGAACGGCCGCGCAAAAAGCCCCGTGTCCGGGCCGTATCCGAACCGCAACGCCACATCCACATCATCGCGGTCGAAATCCAGGATCGACAGCCCCGCGCTCAATCGCAGTTGGATGTCCGGGTGCGCCTGCGCAAAATCATAAAGCCGTGGCGCCAGCCATTTCGCGGTGAAGGCCGGCCCGGCCGTCACCGTCAGGCTGCGGCCTTCGCCCGTCCGCCGCGCGGCGCGCCATGCCGCCGCAAGCGTCGCAAATCCGTCGGCCGCGCCGGGGGCCAGGGCCTGTCCGGCCTCGGTTAGTTCGACCGCGCGGACAAGGCGGCGAAACAGGGGCTGGCCCAGGTGTTGTTCCAGCGACTTGATCTGGAAGGACAAAGCCGCCGGCGTGACATTCAACTCGTCAGCGGCGCGGGCGAAAGACAAATGCCGCGCGGCGGCGTCAAAGGCACGCAGGGCGGTGAGGGGAGGTAATCGGTCAGGCATACATAAGAATATTTTAACTCAAGGAAAAATCATCTCGTTTGTGATACGCAATCATTGAGGTCATGTTGGAGACAGTCAAGAAAATATTGATACATTGGAGACCAAGATGTTCGAAATACCCACCACGCCCCGCAGCCGCGCCGCGCACCGCGCCGCACAAGAAGCCCGCAGCGTCCTAGTGCACGGGGCCTTGCGCCGCGTGTTCCACCCGCGCCCCCGCGCATAGTGTTCGGCCGTATCGTGACCTAGCCAGAAAGGGCATCCACGCCCGATGCGGGCGCCAGGAAATCCGACACTGCGCGCAGCTCTTCGGGTTGAATTTCATGGCCACCTGCATGCCAGACCAGCGAAACCTCTGCCCCCTGGGCCGTCATCCAGTTGGCCAGGGCCTGCGTCTGGTCTGCAGGGCAAATTCGATCCTGCCGGCCGGCCGTTATCAACACCCGCCGCCCCGCCAGACCCGGTTGTGGCGCGGGTGTCCACGGGATCAGCGGATGCATCAGGATCAGGTCGGTCATCAACTCCGGCCGATCAAAGCTGATCGCCGCTGCGATATTCGCGCCGTTGGAATAGCCCAGGCCGATCACCCGGGGCGGCTCGAGCCGCTTGCGCAAACCCTGGATGAAAGCCGCCAGGTCGTCGCGCCGGCGTGCAAGGTCGTCCATATCGTAGACACCTTCGGCCTTGCGCCGAAAATAGCGGTTCATCCCGCCCTCGGACACCTGGCCGCGCGGCGATACGACATGCGCGCCGGGCAGCAGTTGCTGCGCCAGCCCGTGGAACTGGGTTTCGTCGCCGCCGGTGCCATGAAAGGTCAGCACCAGCGGCGCACCGGGCGCCCCCAGGGTTTCGGCGAAATGCAGGTCAGTCACGGATCGGGTCCAGGTAGTCTTTTTCCAGAACCTCGCGTAGATGCGCGTGCTGGCTGGGCAGTTTCAGCGCCTCGCCCAGGTGGGCGCGATCCTCGTCGCGGTCGAAACCGGGCTCGTTGGTGGCGACTTCGAACAGGACGCCGCCGGGGGTGCGGAAATAGATCGCCCAGAAATAATCGCGGTCGATCACCGGCGTCACCTGGTATCCGGTGTCGATCAGCGCCTTGCGCACCTCAAGCTGCGCGTCGCGGTCATCGACCGAAAACGCGACATGGTGGACCGAGCCGGCCCCCTGCGCCGCGTCGGGCGCGTTGGGCAGGGTTTCGATATCGATCACGGATGCCCCGTTGGCACCGCCGCCCGCCAGGGCAAAGCGGGTGATGTCGCCGGCGCTGTCTTGGCGTTCATAGCCCATGAACCCCAGCAATTCGGCGGTGGCGCCGCTGTCGGCCAGGCGCATCTGCGTGGAATGAAACCCGCGAATGGCGTGGTCGGCATCCATCGTGCCGCCGGTCCAGGGCGTGCGGTCGTCATCGGTTTCGACCAGGGCAAACCCGTCGCCATCCGGCCCGTCAAAGCGCAGGCGCGCCTCGCCCAGGTAGTCCTGTTTCAGGATATTCTGCACGCCTTGCGCGGCCAGGTGATCGGCCCACCAATCCCGGCTGCCCTTGGGAATCGCAAAGGCGGTCACAGCCACCTCGCCCGCGCCCGGCCTGCCGCGCCGTGCGTTGGGGAAGGGGAAATAGGTCATGACGGTGCCGGGGCTGCCGATCTCGTCGCCGTAATACAGGTGATACACCTCGGGCGCGTCGAAATTGACGGTTTTCTTGACCCGACGCAGGCCAAGCGTCTTGGTGAAAAAGTCGTTGTTCTGCTGCGCATCACTGGCGATCGATGTGACGTGGTGCAGCCCGTTGATCTGGGAAAGCATGGCTAATCCTCCGTTTGCAAAGGATATGCGCCTTGATCTGCGCGCGAAAATGCAGAAAACCGCGCGGAATTTGTGCGGCCCCGCACAAAAAGACGCCCCGGTGATGCGCCGGGGCGTCGATGCTAAACCCTTGCGGGCCAGGTTTCGTCAGGTGTTAGACGAAGAATTGGCCGCCATTGGCCGAGATGGTCGAGCCGTTGATGAACCCGGCGTCATCCGAGGCCAGGAACACCACGCAGCGCGCGATTTCCTCGGGCTCGCCAAGCCGGCCGGTGGGGATCTGCGCGATGATCGATTCGCGCACTTTTTCCGGCACGGCCATCACCATGTCGGTGGCGATATAGCCCGGGCAGATCGCGTTGGCGGTGATGCCGGCGCGCGCGCCTTCCTGGGCCAGGCTTTTGACGATGCCCAGGTCGCCCGCCTTGGTCGCGGCATAGTTGACCTGTGCGAACTGGCCCTTTTGCCCGTTGATCGAGCTGATCACCACGATGCGGCCGAACTTGCGCTCGCGCATGCCGGGCCAGACCGGGTGGATGGTGTTGAACACACCGGTCAGGTTGGTGTCGATCACCTGGTGCCATTGTTCCGGCGTCATCTTGTGGAACGGCGCGTCGCGGGTGATGCCGGCATTGGCCACCACAACATCGATCGGGCCCATTTCGGATTCGACCTTTTCGATGCCGGCTTTCGATTCGTCGTAATCGGCCACGTTCCACTTGTAGGTCTTGATGCCGGTTTCCTCGGTGAACTTGGCTGCGGCCTCGTCATTGCCGGCATAGGTGGCCGCCACGTCATAGCCTTCGGCCTTCAACGCCTTTGAAATGGCGGCGCCGATGCCGCGGCTGCCGCCTGTGACGAGTGCTACTCTTGCCATGATTTGTCCTCCTGATGGTGTAATTGCTTGGTAACGTTGTTACGCTTTGCCCAAGGCAAGCGCAAGAAAGTTGCGCTGAGTTTTTTTCATGCGCCGGGCGCGGCATCCAGCCACGCCTTGGCGTCCCTCTCTCCCAGGGCCCAAGTATCGCGCAGTTTTTGCGGGTCGGTAAAGTCGATCTTGTCGGCGGGGGTTTCGTGCGAAGGGTGCAGGTAGGTCCGGCCGGTTACGTCGGGCAGACGCTTGTATTCGCGGGTCAGCAGGATCAGCGTTTCGCCCCGATCGGGGTCGGGCATGGGCGCTTGGTCGGCCATGCCGCCATCGACCACGCGGCGGCCTTCCCACAGGGGCGGTTCGAAAACCGGGGGGATCACGGCGGCGGCGGTGATCAGGTCGACCAGCCGGCCATCGCGCGCGGCCTGGTTCGCATCGACCAGCCGCGCTGACAGGCCCAGCTTTTCGGCCCAGGAAAAATGCGGGCTGCCGACGCTGTGCAACTCGGCCTCGTAGGCCAGTGTCAGCGCGGTGCCGGTCAGGGTGGGGTGGCCGGTGTCGGGCGGATGCGCGATCAGCACCTGAAACGACGGGCCCTCGGCGATCTTTTGGGCGGCGTCGTCGTCCAGCACCTTGTCGACCACGGCGCAGTATAGCTCTTGATGCGGGGTGATGCCGTTCTCGTCGGCGGCGAACAGGTCGATATTGCTGTCGCGCTGTTCAAAGGCGGCGCACATTTCATCGAGAAAGCGGTGCTTCAGGCCGGCCAGCCAGGCCGCGCCCGCCAGTGCCCCGCCGCTGACGCCGGTGACGCGGGCGGGTCGCAGGGGGTGCTGGTCGTCCAGCACCGACATCACGCCGCCCTGCCAGAAGCAGCGCAAGCCGCCGCCGGAAAAGACCAGCTGATCGGGATTTTCGGGCAGATGCACCATGCCAAACGAAAGCGGGCCCCGCGAAGGGGCCCGTTTCATATCAGCGTTCCAGGCACATGGCCACGCCCATGCCGCCGCCGATGCACAGGGTGGCGAGGCCCTTTTTGGCGTCGCGGCGCTTCATCTCGAACAGCAGGGTGTTCAGAATGCGCGCGCCGCTTGCGCCGATCGGGTGGCCGATGGCGATGGCGCCGCCGTTCACGTTCACGATGGACTGATCCCAGCCCATGTCCTTGTTGACGGCGCAGGCCTGTGCGGCGAAGGCTTCGTTCGCTTCGACCAGGTCCAGATCGTCGACCGACCAGCCGGCCTTTTCCAGCGCCTTGCGGCTGGCATGGATCGGGCCCACGCCCATGATCGACGGGTCAAGCCCGGCGGTGGCGTAGCTGGCGATGCGGGCCAGCGGCTCGATCCCGCGCTTTTCGGCCTCGTCCGCGGTCATCAGCAGAACGCCGGCGGCGCCGTCATTGATGCCGCTGGCATTGGCGGCGGTCACGCTGCCGTCCTTGGTGAAGGCGGGGCGCAGTTTCTGCATTGCTTCCATCGTGGCGCCGTGACGGATGTACTCGTCGTTGTCGACAACGATATCGCCCTTGCGCGTCTTGATGGTCACCGCGGTGATCTCGTCGGCGAAGCGGCCTTCCTTTTGCGCGGCCTCGGCCTTGTTCTGGCT
>JAASTF010000224.1 GCA_021767525.1 Paracoccaceae bacterium | reverse complement strand
CGGTCGAGGATGCGAAAACCAGTTTCCAGGTCGTCTTTTTCCACGCGCGTGGCGATTACCTGCAAAAGCTGCTGCCGACGGGGCAGCGGCGGGTGGTGTCGGGCCGGGTCGAAATGTTCGATGGCATCGCGCAGATGGTGCATCCCGAACATGTGGTCCCGGTGGCCGAGGCGGGTAACATCCCCACGTTCGAGCCAGTCTATCCGCTGACCCAGGGCGTCAGCCTGAAACAGATGACCAAGGCCGTGGGCGCCGCGCTGACCCGCGTGCCGCAATTGCCCGAATGGATCGACCCGGAACAGAAACGCTGCGCCGGCTGGCCCGATTGGCACGAGGCTGTCGCAGCAGCCCATACACCTGAAACCCTGGCCGACTTGGCCGCGACGGCGCCTGCGCGCGAACGGCTGGCCTATGACGAGCTGATGGCGCATCAGCTGACGCTGGCCTTGGCGCGCTCGAAACTGCGTCGCGCCAAGGGGCGGCAAACCAAGGGCACGGGCGCGCTGCAGGCCCGCGTTCTGACCGCGCTGCCCTATGCACCAACGGGTGCGCAGACCCGCGCGGTGAACGAGATTGCCGACGACATGGCCAGCCCCCTACGGATGAACCGGCTGCTGCAGGGCGATGTGGGGGCGGGCAAGACGCTGGTGGCCTTCATGGCGCTGCTGGTCGCGGTCGAGGCGGGCGGGCAAGGGGTGATGATGGCCCCGACCGAGATCCTGGCCCGCCAGCACCTGGAAGGGCTGCGCCCCATGGCCGAGGATGCGGGCGTCGTGCTGGAAATCCTGACCGGCCGCGACAAGGGGGCCGAGCGGCGGGCCAAGCTGGCGGCGCTGGCGCGGGGGGATATCCATGTTCTGGTGGGCACCCATGCGGTGTTTCAAAAGGATGTCGAATTTCACGATCTGCGCCTGGCGGTGGTCGACGAACAGCACCGGTTCGGCGTGCGCCAGCGGCTGGAGCTGGGCAAGAAAGGGCAGGCGGTGGATGTGCTGGTGATGACCGCCACACCGATCCCGCGCAGCCTGGCGCTGGCGCAATATGGTGATATGGATGTCAGCGTGCTGGACGAAAAACCGCCCGGGCGCAAACCTATCAAAACTGCGCTGGTCAGCACATCGCGCATGGACGAGGTGGTGGATCACCTGCGCCGCGCGGTGGCCGAGGGGCGGCAGGCCTATTGGGTCTGCCCCCTGGTGGACGAGTCGGAATCGGTGGACCTGACCGCCGCCGAGGACCGTTTCAAACGCCTGCGCGCGGCCCTGGGCGAGGGGGTGGTGGGCCTGGTGCACGGGCAGATGCCGCCCGCCGAAAAAGACGCGGCGATGGCCGCGTTTCAGCGTGGCGACACCTCGGTGCTGGTGGCGACGACGGTCATCGAGGTGGGGGTGAACGTGCCCAACGCCACGATCATGGTGATCGAACGGGCCGAGATCTTCGGGCTGGCGCAGCTGCACCAGCTGCGCGGGCGCGTGGGGCGGGGGGATGCGGCCTCGACCTGCCTGCTCATGTATCAGGCGCCGCTGTCCGAGGGGGGCGAGCGGCGGCTGACCACGCTGCGCGACACCGAAGACGGGTTCCGCATCGCCGAGGTCGACCTGGAAATGCGTGGCGCTGGCGACCTGATCGGCACAGCGCAATCGGGCCTGCCGCGCTTCCGCGTGGCCGACCTTGAGCGGCAATCGGCCCTGATGGCCACCGCACAGTCGGACGCGCGCAAGCTGATGGTGGACGACCCCGAGCTGACAGGTCCGCGCGGGCAGGCGGCGCGCGTTCTGTTGTGGCTGATGGAGCAGGACCAGGCAATCCGTTTGATTTCCGTGGGTTAACCTGGCGTGTTCTAAAAAGTTCGCAAATGTTCTTAAAAAGTTCTTTACGACGGGTTAAGAATATGAGAACAAATAGGCAACAACAGAACACGAGCAGGAGAGACACGATGCTGACCCAGATCATCACCACCGCCCGCCGCAACCGCGATACGCTGGCCGCCGACGCGCTTGGCGTGGCTGCCCTGATGGTTCTGCTGGTGGCCGGTCTTCACCTGCCTGTTCTGTCCTGAGTTTCTGCCTGCGCAATTGGACCGAAGGTAAATCCGCGCATCCCTGTCCCTGAAACGATGCGCGCACGAGATACTGCCTGTCTCTCATACCTGTCCCAAGGGTCGACTGCCTCTGACCCGCCTTCGGGCACCCGATACGCGCCACTGGCCGCCGCCGTCACCCAGACGCGCGGCGGCTTTTTTTTTATGCTGGGATATCAGGCGGTTTGCTGCGCCTCGGCCTCGGCCATCGCGTCGGCCGTGGCCTCGATCGACAGCAGGATCGAGGCATGGCGGTTCTTGTAATCGCGGGCCGGGCGCAGCACCTCGAACCCGTCGAAGGGCGCGGGCGGTGTCGGTCCGTCTTCTTTCAGCATGGCGCGCAGGGCGTCGCGCGCCTGTTCGACCTGCGCCCGCGTGGCGCCGATCACGGCGCCGCCGACAATCGCCGCCGCGGCCTGACCAAGCGCGCAGGCCTTCACGTCCTGCCCGAACTCGGCGATCTTGCCATCCTTGACGACCACATCAACCGTCACGGTCGACCCGCACACGGGCGAGCGTTTGCGCACCGTCGCCTGCGGCGCCGCAAGCCGCGCGTGATGCGGGATATCCGAGGCCAGCTCCAGGATACGCCCGGAATACAGCTTGATCAGGTCGGTTTCGGCAGACATCGCTTTTCCTTTGCGTCGTGACCCCATAGATAGGCGGCACACCCCGCGAAGCCAAAGGAAAAAACCATGTCTTTCGATCCCGCCTCACTGAAATATGATGCGAAGGGCCTGATCCCGGCGATCGCGCAAGAGGCGGAAACCGGCGAGGTTCTGATGATGGCCTGGATGAACGCGGATGCGGTGAAGCAGACGCTGGAGACCGGGCGCGTGACCTATTGGAGCCGGTCGCGGCAGGCGTTCTGGATCAAGGGCGAAAGCTCGGGCCATGTGCAGGAGCTGGTCGAGATGCGGGTCGATTGCGACCGCGATTGCCTGTTGGTGCTGGTGCGCCAGACGGGGCCGGCCTGCCATACCAATCGGCGCAGCTGCTTTTACACGGCCATTCGCGGGGGCGACGAGGTCGAGCTTTTGACGCCGATGGTGTGATCCAAAGGTGTCGCTGACGCGACGCTTGGTATCTCGGGCCCTTGCGGGCCCTCGGGGTGAGGGGGCGCTGCCCCCGTCCGCCTGTGGCGGACTCCCCCGGAGTTTACTTGGCAAGATGAAGATCAGAGCCCGACCATGCGGCGGATTTCGTGGGGGCTGAGGCCATCGGCGCGGTACTTCGCGATGGCGCGGGCATCGTCGCGCTTGGCCAGGCGCTTGCCGGTCTCGTCGCGGATCAGGCGGTGGTGGTGATAGGTGGGCACGGGCAGGCCAAGCAACGTCAGCAGCAAGACCTGGATCGCCGTGAAATCGAACAGATCCTCGCCCCGCACGACACAGGTGATGGCTTGATGCACGTCGTCCAGCGCCGAGGCCAGGAAATAGGCTACGATCTCGTCACCCTTGCGCGACAGGACCACGTCGCCGATTTCGGCCAGGGCGCGGGCGGGATCGATCCGGTGGGTGCCGGCATGGGCGGGGCCGGTTTCGGTGAAAACGGGCATCTTGGGCAGCATGTCCAGCGCGCGATCCAGGTGCAGGCGCAGGGCATCGCCGGGCTGGCGGCTGGCCATGTCGCGGTGCTTGCAGGTGCCGGGATAGACATCGTGGATCGTGCCCTCTTGCGGGGCTTGCAGCACGGCCTGGATCTGGCTGCGACTGCACGAGCAGGGGTAAAGCAGGTCCATCTTTTCGAACTGTGCAAGATAAGGGTCGTAGCGGCGCAATTGCTGTGCTTGACGCAGCACCGGTTCGTCCCATGTCAGGCCCAGCCAGGTCAGGTCGTCGATGATCTGGGCGTCCCATTCGGGCTTGGCGCGTTGCAGGTCGGTGTCTTCCATCCGCAAAAGGAACGCGCCCCGTTCGGCGCGCGCCATGTCATGGGCCAGGATCGCCGAATAGGCGTGCCCCAGATGCAGGGGGCCGGTGGGCGATGGGGCGAAACGGGTGCGGAACGTCACGTTTTTTCAAGCACATAGACGGTGGCGTTGATGTCTTTGCCGGGTATATGCGGGCCGTTTTCCCGAAACAAGAGGCGCGCGGCGGTGGTATCGACCCATTCGCTGATCTTGCCTTCGAATTCCGGGTGTTTCAGCGCTTGATCGTTGAAGGACAGCGCAAACAGCCCGCCCATCGGCAACAGGCGCATCAGCGCGTCGAACAGCGACAAAGGGGCCGCGCCGATGCCGATCACGCCCACCGCCGCGATCATCGGATAGCTGCCTTGCGCCACAGGCGGGTCGGCGGCCGGATCGGCCAGGATCGTGGTGCGATAGGTGCCCTTGGCCTTGGCGATTTCCAACATTTCGGGCGTCACATCGACCCCGTCGATGGCGGTAAACCCCGCCTGTTGAAAGGCCAGACCCGACAGCCCGGTGCCGCAGCCGTAATCCAGCAGCGGCAGGCCCTTGTCGGGGGCGAAACGCGCCAGCGCCGTGGCGATGCGCGCGGGCGTAACATAGCCGTTTTCGGTCAGTTCGGTTTCATAGCTTTCCGCCCATTCGGCATAAAGCTTGCGGGAATCCCCGCCCTCGGGGATGTCATAGGCACGGTCCAGGAATTTCTTGGTCATGCCCGTATCATATGGGCAGGGTTTACGCGGCGTCCAGTGCGGCCCCCGACAGCCACTCGTTCCAGGCGGCCTTGGCGCGGTCGGTATAGGCCTTGTAACGGTCCTTGCGGCCGCGCCGCCCGCCCTTCAGCCCGTCGACCGGGCGGAACAGGCCGAAATTCACGTTCATCGGCTGGAATGTCTTGGCCTCGGCCCCGCCGGTGATGTGATGGATCAGCGCGCCCATCGCGGTGTCTTGCGGCACGGTGGGCAGCGGCTGGCCCAGCAGTTCGGCGGCGGCCATGCGTCCGGCCATCAGGCCCATCGCGGCGGATTCCACATAGCCCTCGACCCCGGTGATCTGCCCGGCAAAGCGGATATTGGGCCGTGATTTCAGGCGCATCTGGTCGTCCAGCAGGGTAGGCGAGTTGATGAAGGTGTTGCGGTGGATGCCGCCCAGCCGGGCAAAGCGTGCGTTTTCCAGCCCCGGGATCATGCGGAACACGTCCGTCTGCGCGCCGTATTTCATCTTTGTCTGGAACCCAACGATGTTGAACAGCGTCCCCAGCGCGTTGTCGCGGCGCAGTTGCACCACGGCATAGGGCTTGTTCGCGGGGTCATGGGCGTTGGTCAGGCCGATGGGTTTCATCGGGCCGTGGCGCAGGGTTTCGCGCCCGCGCTCGGCCATCACCTCGATCGGCAGGCAGCCGTCGAAATAGCCGGCGGTTTCGCCCTCGTGAAACTCGGTCTTGTCGGCGGCCAGCAGCGCGTCGATGAACGCCTCGTATTGCGGCTTGGTCATCGGGCAATTCAGATATGCCTTCTGCTCGTCT
>JAASTF010000223.1 GCA_021767525.1 Paracoccaceae bacterium | reverse complement strand
TCCAGGTTCACCTGGTGGCAGATGCCGGTGCCCGGCGGCACCACGCGGAAGTTGTTGAACGCGCCCTGGCCCCATTTCAGGAACTGGTAGCGCTCCATGTTGCGCTCGTACTCGCGGTCCACGTTCATCTGGAAGGCGCGCGGGTTGCCGAACTCGTCGATCATGACCGAGTGGTCGATCACCAGGTCGACCGGATTGAGCGGGTTGATCTTTTGCGGGTCGCCGCCCAGGGCCTTGATGCCGTCGCGCATCGCCGCCAGGTCGACCACGGCGGGAACGCCGGTGAAATCCTGCATCAGCACGCGGGCCGGGCGGTAGGCCAGCTCGCGGTTGCCCTTGCCGCCATTCTTGGCCCAGTCGGCAAACGCCTTGATGTCATCGACGGTGACGGTTTTGCCATCCTCGAAGCGCAGCATGTTTTCCAGCACCACCTTAAGCGCGGCGGGAAGCTTGGAAAAATCGCCCAGGCCGGCGGCCTCGGCGGCGGGGATCGAGTAATAGGCAACGCTCTGGTCGCCGACTTTCAGGGTCTTGCGGGTCTTGGCGGTATCTTGTCCGACAGTGATGGGCATTTGCTGCGCCTCCATGCTCTTGGCAAAAACTTGGCTGGCTTGCTTCTGCCGTATCGGCGGGGGCCGATCAAGGGGGGAAGGCGCAAAATGTATACCATTGCACACAAAATATGCGACTCGCGCGGTCACCGCTCTCTCGCAAAGGCTTGATTGGTTATTTCAATGCCGCTTGCCTACAGTCAGACGCGACGCGCAGACAAACGGATCCTTCATGAAACAGACGCTGACAGCCTGGGTTTTTGCAATCGCGACGGTGCTGGGGGGCATGGCCCATGCACAGACGCAGCCGGTGGTGATCGAGCTTTATACGGCGCAGGGCTGTTCGTCCTGCCCGCCGGCGGACAAGCTGCTGCAAGAGCTGGCAAAGCGCGATGACGTGATCGCGCTGGCGCTGCATGTGGATTATTGGGATTATATCGGCTGGAAGGACAAGTTCGCTGATCCGGCCCACAGCGCGCGGCAGAAAGCCTATGCCGTGGCCGGCGGCCGCCACAGCGTTTACACGCCGCAAATGATCATCGACGGGCGCGATCACGTCGTGGGCAACCACCCGATGGACGTGGCCGAGCTGGTGCAGGCCCATGCACAGCGCGAGCGCCCGGTGACGCTGAACCTGACGCGCGCGGGCGATGGCCGGATCAGCATCCGCGCATCGTCGGCCAAACATGCGGCCAAGCCATTTGTCGTGCAGCTGGTGCGCTATCGGCCCGAAGAAACGGTGGATATCAAGCGCGGCGAGAATGCGGGCAAGCGCCTGACCTATGCCAACATCGTCAGCGACTGGACCGTTCTGACCGAGTGGGACGGGCGCGCGCCCTTGTCGATCGAGGTGCCCGCGCCGGGCGACCGGCCGGTGGTGGTGCTGATCCAGCGCCCGGGCCCCGGCACGATCGAGGCCGCCGCGCGCCTGCGTTAATCGCGATCGGGCGCGTCCTCGCCGGCCAGTTTCCAGCGGCGGTGAATCCAGAACCATTGATCCATGTGCTGACGCACCAGTGACTCGAGCCGGTCATTGGCCTCTTGGGTCATGGTCATCGGGTCAGATGACGCGATCGGCTGTTCCAGGCGCACGACGAAATCCAGTCCGTTGTCTTGCCGGATCGAAAAGGTGGGGATCAGCACGGCATCGTATTTCAACGCCAGCTCGGCCGTCACCAAAGACGTGCGCGCCGGCTGCCCGAAAAACGGCAGCGCCGGCGCGTCATGGGCGTAAAGATCGGTCAGAATGCCCAGCACGCCGCCCTGTTTCAGGTGCTTGACCAGCTGCATCATGCCGCGCCGGCCCTGTTCGAACATCGGCGTGCCGATGGCGCTGATCGAGCGGACATAGTGTTCGTTGAAATAGGGGTTGCGCATCCGGCGATAGAGCGCGCCCATATTGTGCCCCCGCGCGATCAGCGCCGCGCGCGCCGCATCGTAATTGCCGAAATGCGCGGTCACCAGGATCACCGGCCGGCCCTGCGCCCGGGCCTTTTCCAACGCGTCCAGCCCCGGCCCTTCGACGGGCGAGCCCTTGGCCCGCGCGACGAAATCGGCGCCCGAATAGATCTCGATCAGGGTGCGGCCGGCATTGTCGGGCACCGCGCGGATCAGGCGGTCGACCTCGGCCCGTGGCAGGTCGGGGCAGGCATGGGCCAGGTTGCGGCGGATGCGCCGGTGCCAGCCGGCCAATGGTGCGATCACATGCGCGGCCAACCAGCCCATCAGCGGCACCCGCCACCGATAGGGCAGCGCCAGCGCCAGCCCGAAAAACCCCCGCAGCGCAAGGTTCGTCAGGTAGTGGCGCAGCCGGGTGCGCGTCGGCATGTCAGTCGGGGCGCTCATGCGTCGGGCGGTGTCTCGCGGGCCGGTGGGGTTTCGCGGGCAGGCTTGCCGAAGGTTTCGCGATGCCAGACATAAAGCCCCGCCACGACGATCACAAGCGCGCCGACGATGGTCCAGAGGTCGGGAAACTCGTTGAAAAAGATCATCCCCCAGATCGTTGCGAACAGCAGGCCCACATAGGCAAAAGGCGCCAGCATGCTGGCCTCGCCCAGACCCAGCGCCTTGATCAGGCACAGCTGCGACAGCGTGCCGAACGCCGCGATCATTCCCATCAGCGACCAGCCCACCAACCCCGGATCGCGCCAATAGAACGGCACCGCCACCGAAAACACCACCGCGCCGAACAGCGCCGTGTACAGCAGCGAGGTCCAAGGGCTTTCGTTGCGCCCGACAAAGCGGGTGGCGATATTGTAGGCGGAATAGCTGAGCGCGGCCATCAACGGCAGCACCGCATAGGGTGAAAACACGTCCGAGCCGGGGCGGATGATGATCAGCGCCCCGACCAGCGAGGCAAGGATACCAAGCGCGCGGCGCAGCCCGATCTTTTCGTTCAGGAAAATCGCCGCGCCCAGCGTGATCAGCACCGGGTTGATATCCATGATCGCCGTCGCCTCGGCCAGGCCGATATTCGCCACACCGAAAAAGAAAAAGCTGGTGCCGAACATCAGAAAGATCGAACGCGCCAGTTGCAGCCAGGGATATTGCGTTTTGGCGACAAGGCGCAGGCGCGGCGCGACCAGGATCAGAACCATGGTGGCCTGGCCGGCATAGCGCGCCCAGATCGCCGGAACCGGGCCGGTATGCTTGGCCAGTTCCTTTGCAGTGGCGTCCATCGCCGAGAAAAAGAAGATCGCGGTGATCATCAGCGCGATGGCCTGCCCGGTCGGGCCGATGCGCGTCATGGCTGGATCAAAAAGATGTGACGGGTCATGCCCCTGCTTTACGGGCGGCGCGCGGCACTGTCCAGCGCGGCTCGGTCAGTCGGCTTCCTCTTCTTCCGGGATTTGCAGGGTGATCTCGCCGGCCGCTTCCAGTTGGCGGATCGCGGCGATCACGGCGTTCTGCGCCTCTTCGCCTGGCTTTTGCTTGACCTGGCCCAGTTCGGCCATTTCGTCGCGCAGACCGTCGGCCATCCGTTTCGAGATATTGCCCAGCAGATGCTCGACCGCCGCCTGGTTTTCGTCGTCCAGCTCGCTGGAAAAGCGCAGCGCCGTGATCAGCGTCGGTTGATCGACCTCGCGCAGGATGGTCGGCACATCGCCCGCCGCGATGCGCACGGGGATATCCGGGAAGGTAAAGATCACCTTGCGCACCTGTTCCGCGAATGCGCTGTCTTCTTGTTGCAACCCGTCCAACAGCGCGTCGCGCGTGGCGGCGGGCGACAGGTTCAGGATGGCGCCGACCCGCCGTTCGGGGGAATCGTCGAAGGCGCGTTCGGGCACGTCGTCCAACTGCGTGGCCAGCGACAGGCCGATGCGATACACCGCGTCGGGCGTGACCGCGCCGGTTTGCGATACCGCGTAGGTCAGATGCCGCGCGCGGTCGCCGGGCAGGGCGCCCAGCAACTCGGCCGCCTTTGGCGTGTCGAGCTTGGACAGGACGACGGCGGCAACTTCGGTCGATTCGCGGTCAAGAATCTCTTGCAGCTGCGCCACATCCAGCGTGCGGATACGCTCCCACGGGTCGCCCAGCTGGCGCACGCCGGCCTCGCGGCGCAGGCGGGCGGCGGTTTGCGCGCTGATCTTGCCGTCAAGCTCGGTCAATGCGCCGACAAGGCCGCGGGGAAAGCTAAGCCCGATACGCTCCAACTCGGACGCGAATTCGCCGATCACATCGGCCAGCGTGTCGCGGTCGATCACGCGCATCTGCCCCAGCTGTTGGGTCAGCGCGGCTTGCAGGTCTTCGGGCAGGTCGGAAAGGGAAACGGGCGCGCCTTCGTTCAGAAGGAAACGCACCACGATCGCCGCTTTTTGCCGGCGGGTCAGGCGCTGCGCCCCGGTCGAGGGCGCGCGCGCGTCGTTCTTGAATGGCGTCAACTGGGTCATGCCTGTGCCTCTGGCTGTCGCGGCCAGTTAAACGGTCAGGCGTAAAGAAACCCTTGTTGCGCGGCAGGTTTAGCTGTTCACCTGCGCCGTGCAGGACTGACTTGCGCTGTCCCAGACAGTGCCTTCGGCGCAGGACATGGCCTGATGCGTCTTGTCGGCGCACATGGCGGATGCCAGCGCCGGCGCGGTGATCAGGGCCAAAGCGGCAAGGGTGGTCTTGATCTTCATCGGTCTCTCCTGTTGGCGTTTGCAACAGGAAAAAGAGTAGCACGGCTTTCCCCGACGTCAAAACGTTCCGTCGGCGCCTGCCGGGTCAGCCCCGCCAAGCGCCCGTTGTTTCAGCACTCGCCGAAGACGCGGGTAAAGATCGTGTCGACATGCTTGGTGTGGTAGCCAAGGTCGAATTTCTCTTCGATCTCGGCCGGGCTGAGGGCGGCCGTCACCTCGTCATCGCCCAAAAGCTCGGTTTTGAAATCCTTGCCGTCTTCCCACACCTTCATCGCGTTGCGCTGCACCAGGCGATAGGCGTCTTCGCGGCTGACACCGGCCTGCGTCAGCGCCAGCAGCACCCGTTGGCTCATCACCAGGCCGCGGAACTTGTTCATGTTGGCCAGCATGTTGTCGGGATAGATCACCAGCTTGTCCACCACCTGCGTCAGCCGCGCCAGGGCGAAATCCAGCGTCACTGTGGTGTCGGGGCCGATGCCACGCTCGACCGAGCTGTGGCTGATGTCGCGCTCGTGCCACAGCGCCACGTTCTCCATCGCCGGAATGACCGACATGCGCACCAGCCGCGCCAGGCCGGTCAGGTTTTCGGTCAGCACCGGGTTGCGCTTGTGCGGCATGGCCGAAGAGCCCTTTTGCCCCTTGCTGAAAAACTCCTCGGCCTCGAGCACCTCGGTGCGCTGCATGTGACGCACTTCGATGGCGATATTCTCGATGCTGCTGGCGATGACGCCCAGCGTGGCAAAGAACATCGCATGACGGTCGCGCGGGATGACCTGGGTGCTGATCGGCTCGGGGCGCAGGCCCATCATCGAGCAGACATGCGCCTCGACCTGCGGATCGATATTGGC
>JAASTF010000222.1 GCA_021767525.1 Paracoccaceae bacterium | reverse complement strand
TGGTTTTTCACGAACCGCGCGTCCGAGGTGCCGCCTGTGGTGCTGAGGATCGGCGTGACGCCGGTTTCGGCGGCGACCGAGCGCGACACAAGGTCGGACAGTGCGCCGGGCGGGGTCAAAAACGCCTCGCCCGAGATATGCATATCCATGTCGACGGTAACGCCGAATTCGCCGGCCACCTTGTCGGCCTCGGCGCGCAACCAGTCGGTCAGGCTGGCGCCGGTATGGATGTCGTTAAAGCGGATGTTGACGCTGGAGCGGGTTTTGGCGGGGATGACGTTGGTGGCCGGGTTGCCGGTGTCGATGGTGACGATGGCGAGCGTCGAGGGGTCGAAATGATCGGTGCCCTGGTCCAGCTCGTGGCTGGCCAGCCGGTCCATCAGGCGGGCCATCGCGGGCAGCGGGTTGTTGGCGCGGTGCGGATAGGCGGAATGGCCCTGCACGCCCGTCACGGTGAAATGCGCGGTCATCGAGCCGCGGCGGCCGATCTTTATCATCTCGCCCATCTTGTCGGGGCAGGTGGGTTCGCCGACGATGCAGACATCCATCTTTTCGTCATTGGCATCCATCCAGTCCAGCAGCGCGGTGGTGCCGTCGATCGAGGTGCCTTCCTCGTCGCCGGTGATTGTCAGGATGACGGCGCCATCGGGGGGCGTGTCGCGCACGAAATCGATGGCGGCGGCCACAAAGGCCGCGACGCCCGATTTCATGTCGGTCGCGCCCCGGCCCCAGATCACGCCATCGGCGTCGACCTCGCCGGAGAAGGGCGGTTTGGTCCATGCGCCCTCGTCCCCCACGGGCACCACGTCGGTATGGCCGTTGAAGCCGAAGCTGCGCGCGTGGCCCTTGTCGCCCCAGCGGGCAAAGAGGTTCGACACCTCGCCGCGATCTGCCCGGTGGCAGGTGAAACCGGCGGCCTCCAACAGCTCTTGCAGCAGAACCAGCGCGCCGCCTTCGTTGGGCGTGACCGAGGGGCAGCGGATCAGCCGGGCGGTCAGGTCGGCGGCGTCGATGCGGGCGGGCAGGTCTTTGGGCATGGCGCGTCCTTTGTCTGGGTTCGCCTTGGCCTAGCGCGGCCGGAACGGATTGGCAAATGTGGCGGAAATATCGCAAGCCGGGCGGGGCCGTGCCCGGGCACCGGGGGCGAAGCCTTAACAAGCCCGGTCAGGATGTGCTAACCCTTGGTCAATACACAAAAACCCCGAGGCAGGGCAGGTCTGCCGCGATCCGGACAACCGGGCGATTGGCAGGCAAAACACGCAGTATCCGGCATTCGCGGCCACTTGGCCCGGTCTGCGCTGCTGTCCTTGGGCCAATGGCAAGAGGCAGGCGGGTGAAACCGGCATTTCCAGGATTGCAAAGCGGGGCCGCAACGCGGCTGGCCGGGTTTCGCTGATGGCGTGGATCGCGCTTTTCGACGAGGCCGACCAGATGTTCGCGCCATCAGGGCTGGGCTGCGATGCGGGCCGGGCCGAGGATACGCCCGCTGGCGGGCTGCTGGTGCGCGGATCGCTGGTGATGGAAACCCGGCTGGCCAGCGACGGGCGGCCCTTGCAGATGCTGTCATACCGGGGGCGCGCGCCGTGGTCGATGCGGCTGTCGATGCAATCGCTGCCCGAAGGTGGGGTCGTGCTGCTGGTGGGGCTGGGCAAGGACGTGCGCCACACGGTGGCGCGGCTGGATGCGGTCGGGGCCGGTGAAACCCTGCGCCTGACCTATTCGTGGGAAGCGCCGGCACGTTGGGCCAGGCTGGCGGTCGAGCAATTGGGCACCGGGCATGTGACCACGGCCGACCTGCCGCTGGCGCCGCCCTTGCCGATGGACGAGCTGCAAAGGATGGTCTGTGACCCGTCGCAGCGCGCCATGGACAGGCATGTCGCCTTCGTGGCGCTGTCCACCGCGATCGAGCCGGTGGGCCCGATGCCGACCCTTGCAGCCAACGTGCCGGTCACGACGCCCTGGGGCCCGCAGCCGGTGGCGCGATTGCGCCGTGGCGATGTGGTGACGACCAGCCAGGGCGCCGGTGTGCCGGTGTTGCACCATGTGCGCCGGGTTGTGCCGGCGCGCGGCGCGTTCCGTCCGATCCGCCTGCGTGCGCCCTATTTCGGGCTGCGCCACGATATCCTTGTCGCGCCCGAACAGCGGCTGGTGATCGGCGGATCCGAGGTGGAATACATGTTCGGACGCGAGCGCGTTCTGGTGCCCGCCCGGCACCTGGTGAACGGCGTGTCCGCGATCTATGCCAGCGGAGGTCCGACAGTGTCGTATCACGGGCTTATCCTGCCCGGCTGCGAGGCCGTCGAGGCCGCGGGCGCCCCTCTTGAAACGATGTTCCTGGGGCGCATACGCCGCAAACCCGACTTGCTGCGCGCCAGCCTGCTGGCCCCGTTCGACCGCAACAGCCTGCCGGAACACGCGTTGTCGACCTATCCGGTGCTGAAACCGTTCGAGGCGATCACCCTTGCCGAGGCGCGCGCGGCCTAGTCGTAAAACGGCGTCATCTGCGCCACGATCACCGCGTTTTCGGCCAGTGCGCGATCCATCAGCGCGCGTTCTTCGGCGTCGATGTCATCGCCGGCGTCCAAACGCTCGTCCAGCGTGCCGTGGCCGGTCACGTCCAGCGGGGCCATCTCGGCCTGTTTCAGTATGGCGACGGTTTCGCGCACGGCCTCGGCCTCGTCCACGCCGCTGGCATAGCAGATCAACCCCGCGCCGGTCGCGTCCTTGGGCAGGCCGTCGCCCTTGCGGCGGCCCAGCTGCACGACCAGCGTGAACACCTGCTGGGGTTTCTTTTCCTTTGCCATGATCGCCGCCCTTTCGCGCGTCAGCCGGGTTTTTTCGACGGCTTTTCGCCCACCGGGCCGCCGGCTTTCTTCCAGCCCGAGAAGCCGTCGCTGATGTGGCTGACATTTTCCAGCCCCATGTCTTGCGCCACCTGCGCCGACAGGGCCGAGCGCCAGCCCGACGCGCAGTAGAACACGAAACGGTTGCCGGTTTGAAACTGCGGCTTGGCATAGGGGCTTTCGGGATCGATCCAGAATTCCAGCATCCCGCGCGGGCAGTGAAAGGCGCCGGGGATCATGCCCTCGCGCTCCAGCTCGCGCGGGTCACGCAGATCGACGAATGTGACGCCATCGGCGCCGTGCAACTCCAGCAGGTCGGCGGCGGGGGCGTGATCGACCTGTTCGTTGGCCGCGGCCACCATGTCGGATACGCGTTTCATGGGCATTTTCCTGTTCCTCAGTTGCAGCGTTTCAGCGCGAGTACCACGCCATCGCGGATTACGGCGATGCCGCCCGGCGTGGTCATCAGCATCAGGCGATAGCCGTATGTTTCGCCCTCGCCCGAGCATTGCGCATCGTAAAGCGTGGCAGCCATGTCACGCACCGGCACGGGATTGGTCAGCCGGCAGGCGGATTCGACGCCATAGAACGTGCCGCCCTGCACCGCCAGCGCGCCGCCATCCATACCGACGCTTTGACAATCCCAGCCCGCGGCCCAGTCGGCATCGGGACGATAGGTGCCGTCATAGGGGCCCGCCAGCGCGGGCGTGGCGACGAAAACAGCAGAGGCACAGGCGGCAAGGAATTTGGTCATGGCAGGTAACCTCCAATTCGCTTTACCGCATCCTTCCAGATCGTTGGGCAAAAGAAAACCGCCCGGAGGCGCATCGCCCGGGCGGCTGTTCCTCGTATTGGCGGATCAGTCGCGCAGCAGCTCGTTGATGCCGACCTTGGAGCGGGTTTTCTCGTCCACCCGCTTCACGATCACCGCGCAATACAGGTTGATGCCGTTGGTCGACGGCATCGAGCCCGACACGACCACCGAATAGGGCGGCACCTCGCCATACATGACCTCACCGGTTTCGCGGTCGACGATCTTGGTGGATTTGCCGATATAGACGCCCATGCCCAGCACGGCGCCTTCGCGGATGATGCAGCCCTCGACCACCTCGGACCGCGCGCCGATAAAGCAGTTGTCCTCGATGATCGTCGGGCCGGCCTGCATCGGTTCCAGCACGCCGCCGATGCCGACGCCGCCCGACAGGTGCACGCCCTTGCCGATCTGGGCGCAGCTGCCCACGGTGGCCCAGGTGTCGACCATCGTGCCCTCGTCGACATAGGCGCCCAGGTTCACGAAGCTGGGCATCAGCACCACGCCCGGCGCGATATAGGCCGATTTGCGCACCACGCAGTTGGGCACCGCGCGAAAGCCCGCGGCCTTCCACTGGTTTTCGCCCCAGCCGGCGAACTTGCTGTCGACCTTGTCCCACCAGCCGCCGTCCTGCGGGCCGCCCGACTGGATTTCCATGTCCTTGATGCGGAACCCCAGCAGCACGGCTTTCTTCGCCCACTGGTTCACGTGCCAGTCGCCGTTTTCCTGCCGCTCGGCCACGCGCAGCTTGCCGCTGTCGAGCGCGTTCAGCGTGTCCTCGATCGCCTCGCGGGTTTCGCCGGTGGTGGCGGGGGTGATCTGGTCGCGATTGTCCCAGGCGGATTCGATCGCGGCTTCAAGCTGGGCGTTGGACATGTGCTCTCTCCCTCAGAAAAACGATTTGACGCCCTATAATGCGCGCCACCGGCTTAGGCAATGCGACACGGCCCCTGCTTCATCTTGCCAAGAAAACTCCCGCCGGAGGCTCCCGCAGCCAGCCACGGGCGCCTAGGCCAGCGGATCGGGCGCGACGTTGCCGCCGCAGACCAGAACCGCCACCCGCTCGTCCGGCGCCGGATTGTAAGCGCCCGAGATCAGCGCGGCCAGCGCCGTGGCGCCGGCGGGTTCGACCAGCTGGCGAGCGGATTTCCACAGCCATCTCTGTGCCTCGGTGATCGCCGTGTCGCTGACCAGCACGCTTTCAATACTGTGGCGTATGGCCAGGTCGAAACAGATTTGCCCGATCTTTTTGGCCCCCAGCGCGTTTGCCGCGACGCCCGATACCTGGACGGCTGTGGGCGCACTCGCCGCCAGTGCCGCGTTCAGTGTGGGCGCGTTTGCGGGTTCCACCGCCACCACCTTGCGCCGGCCCGCCAGCCAGCCCAGTGCGCCGCCGATCAGCCCGCCACCGCCCACGGCGATCAGCACGGTGTCGGCCTGCAATCCCTGCTGTTCCCATTCCAGCATAACGGTGCCTTGCCCCGCCACAGTGCCGGGCGCGTCATAGGCGTGAATCTGCATCGCCCCGGTTGCAGCCTGCCATTCCGCCGCGCGCTCGGCGGCCTCGGCATAGGCGCCGGGCACCACCACCAGGTCGGCGCCCAGATCACGGATCAAGCCGATCTTGGCGGGGCCGGCGATTTCCGGCACATAGATGCGTGCATTATGGCCCAGCTGTGCAGCGGCATAGGCGACCGCGGCCCCGTGGTTGCCGCCCGAGGCCGCGACCAGCCCGGCGTCGGGCACTGGACCGGACAGTAGCGTATGGAACGCGCCGCGCGCCTTGAAGCTGCCGGTGTGCTGCATCTGCTCCCACTTGATCTCGACCGGGTGTGCAATGCCCGGCACGTCCATACTGCCCACGGGGGTTTGGCGCACGTG
>JAASTF010000221.1 GCA_021767525.1 Paracoccaceae bacterium | reverse complement strand
GGCCCACCAGCCGCCCGTTTTCATCGACCACGGGGGCCGAGATCAGGTGATACTGGTTGAACGCATAGGCCACGTCGCCCTCGTACTGGTCGACGGGAATGACCTTGAAAATATCCTCGGTGATCTCGCCCAGCGGCACATCGCGGCGCGAGCGCATGATCTTGCCCAGCGTCACGTTGCCCACCGGATGCATCCGCGGATCGACCAGAACCACGTGATAGAACTGGTCGGGCAGGTCGTCCTGGCTGCGCAGGAAATCGATGGCGTCGCCCACGGTCCAATGCTCGGGCGCGGCCACGACCTCGCGCTGCATCAGGCGGCCGGCGGAGTATTCCGGGTAACTCAGCGCCTGCGCCACCGCCACGCGATCGGTTTCTTCCAGCGCGCCCAGGATCGCCTCTTGCTGGCTGTCGTCCAGGTCTTCCAGCAGGTCGACCACGTCATCGCTGTCCAGCTCGCGCACGGCGTCGGCCAGAACGCTGGGGTTCAGGATCGCGATCACCTCTTCGCGGATCGATTCGTCCAGCTCCGACAGGATTTCGCCGTCGAACTCGCGGCCATACAGCTCGATCAACCGGCGCCGGTCATAGCTGTTGATCTGTTCCAGAAGGTCGGCAATGTCGGCCGCGTGCAGCGGCTCCATCAGCTCGGTCAGGGCCTGCGCATCGCCCACATCCACAGCGTAAAGGATCGCGGCGACGGTCTTCTTCTCCAGAAGATAGGCCTCTTCCTCGATCTCGGGGCGCTCTTCGATCTCGGTCTGGTCTTCGGTCATCTGCGCCCCCTTTTTTAATGCCTCCCTCATATCGGATGGCGGGCGTGGGAAACAATGCCTGGGCTGCAATTTACGCCGCCCCCGCGTCACACTAAGGTCACGCGCGAACAGGGGGCAGGCAGATGACCGACGACACGCTTCTTCTGGGCCAGACGCTGGCCTTTGACGGCGATCCTTTCGTGCAGGGGCCGGGCGCCGCGCGGCACAGCGCGCGCGGTGGCGTGCTGATCCGCGACGGCCGGATCGCGGCGGTGGGCGACGCGGCAGAGCTGCGCGCAACGCATCCGCAGGCCCGCGTCATCGATCACGGCGACGCGCTGCTGTCGGCCGGGTTCGTCGATGCCCACGCGCATTACCCGCAGACGGCCATCATCGCCAGTTGGGGCAAGCGGCTGATCGACTGGCTGAACAGTTATACCTTCCCCGAAGAGGCGCGGTTTTCCGATCCGGACTATGCCGCGCAGATCGCCGGGCGCTATCTGGACCTGATCCTGTCCAATGGCACCACGACCGTCGCCAGCTATTGCACCATCCATCCCGCCAGTGTGGACGCGTTTTTTACCGCCGCCCAGGCGCGGGGCATGCGCGTGGCCGCGGGCAAGACCTGCATGGATCGCAACGCGCCAGACACCCTGCGCGACAGCGCGCAATCGGCCTATGACGACAGCCGCGCGCTGCTGGCGCGCTGGCACGGGATCGACCGGTTGTCTTACGTCATCACGCCGCGTTTCTCGCCCACTTCGACGCCCGAGCAGTTGCAGGCGCTGGGCGCGCTTTGGGCCGAGCATCCCGATTGCCTGATGCAAACCCACCTGTCCGAGCAGCTGGACGAGGTCGCCTGGGTCAAATCGCTTTACCCGCAGGCGCGCGATTACCTCGACACCTACGAGGCGCATGGCCTTTTGGGCGCGCGCGGGCTTTACGGCCATGCCATCCATCTAGACCCGCGCGAGCGTGACCGGCTGGCCGAGCTTGGCGCCGGCCTGATCCATTGCCCCACCTCGAACACCTTTATCGGCTCGGGGCTTTTCGACATGGCCGGGCTGGTGGGCCAGGGGTGCCGCGTGGGGCTTGCCACCGATACCGGCGGGGGCAGCAGTTTCTCGATGCTGCGCACGATGGCCGCCGCCTATGAAATCGGCCAGCTGCGCGGCACCGCCCTGCACCCGGCGCAGCTGTGGTGGCTGGCCACTGCCGGGTCGGCCCGCACGCTGCACATGGCGGGGCAGATCGGCAACCTGGTGCCGGGGGCCGAGGCCGACATCGCGGTGATCGACCTCGCCTCGACCCCGGCCATCGCGCAGCGCGCCGCGCGGGCCGACGATCTGTGGGGGGCACTGTTCCCGACGATCATGATGGGCGACGATCGCGCCGTGGTGGCGACCTACGTGGCGGGGCGGCCGGTTTCGGCGGCCCCCATCTAGCAAACCGCGCGATACGCGCAAAAACCGCGCGGTTTTTGCGGCAAGGGGTCCGAAAGGCGCGTTTCGGCGCGGTTTCGGCTCTTTCGGCGTTAACTTTTCGTTCACACCCGCGCGGTTTCGCGGGGATTTCGCGCGCAATTAACAGGCCGGTCTGTGAAAATGCGCGCGATTTGCGACAGAAACCGCGCGGTTCGCGGTTTCCGGCCCAAAACCGCGCGGTTTAATCGCGCAAGGCCAGCGTATGCTCGCGCAGCCATGCCATGAAGGCGCGCGGATCACGGCCCCGCTCGGCGCATTCCTCGGGGCTGATCGGGTGACCGATGACAGGCGCCTGCGGCTTGTCGAAACTGTGCACCACCTCGTGCAGCAACATCCCCTGGCGCAGCACCGGCGACAGGCGATTGGCCACCTGGTACCAGCGCGAGTTCGAGCCGGGAAAGAAGCACGGCACCACCGTCGCGCCCGAACGCCGGATCATCTTGGCGGTAAAGACGTTCCATTCCGCCTCGATCACCGGGCCGAACATGGTTTTCGACGTGGCCACCACGCCCGACGGAAACAGCGCCACAAGCCCGCCATTGGCCAGGTGATCCATCGCCTCGGTGCGCATCCGGATCATCTCTTGCTGCGCGTCGGGCTGATGCGGAAAGGGCACCGGGATCATGTAGGACGCGGCGCTTTCGTCGATGCCGGTCAACAGCGAGCGGGTGAGGATGCGGTAATCGTCCCGCACCCGCCCGATCAGATCGGCCAGGATCATCCCGTCGACCAACCCATGCGGATGGTTCGCCACGAACACCACCGGCCCTTCCTTGGGTATGCGCGCCAGCTGTTCGTCGGGTGTCAGCAGGTCGATGCCCATCACGTCCATCGTGGCGGGCCAGAACGCCTGACCGCGTGGCGCGCCGCGGCGTTCGAATTCGCGGATGCGGCGGATGATGGTCAGCTTGCCGGTCATCCACTCCATCGCGCGGATGATCGTGGCGGTCAGCGGCGAGTCAAAGCTGTTGGCATAGGTCAGGCTGCGGCGGTCGTATTTCGTGTAAACGACATCGCCACCCTTGCGCGGCACCGCTTGGTTTCGTGCTGTGTCCACCACTGGCCGTGTCATCCTTGCCCAGCCCCCAGGCGTTGCGGGGCTACATGTCTTCGCCGAACCGGTCCTTTACCAGCGCTTCCAGCGCGTCGGCAAGCGCCTCGGCGTCCGGTCCGGATGTCCGCACGTCAATAGTGCTTCCTTTCGAGGCTGCCAACATCAAAAGGCCCATGATGCTGTCGCCGCTGGCGGACATGCCGTCGCGGCTGACCTCGGCATGGGCGTCGAAACCCTCGACCACCTCGACCAGCTTGGCCGAGGCGCGGGCATGAAGGCCCTTTTCGTTCACGATTTCCAGGCTGCGTTCAACACTGTCCGACATGGCCGCTGTTAGTCCTTCGATACGTTCTGGCTGTCAATGTACTTGCGCCCGGCCTCGGTTGCGGCGCGCACCGCGTCGCCCAGGGCCAGGTGGCGGCTTTTCGCCAGTTTGATCAGCATTGGCAGGTTTGCGCCGTAAAGGATGCGCCGCCCCGATTGCTGGCAGGCCGGCAGGCTGAGATTCGAAGGCGAGCCGCCGAACATGTCGGTCACCACCACAACGCCATCGCCGCGGTCGACGGCCTCGGTCGCGGCGACGATTTCATCGCGCTTGGCGTCGCGGTCGTGATCGGCCTCGATCGCGATGGCCTGCATACCGGGCTGCGCGCCCACCACGTGCTCGACCGCGGCAAGGTATTCCCGCGCCAAGCCCCCATGCGCGACGATGACTATGCCGATCACGCCTTGCCCGTCCTTGTTCTTGTCTCTGCGTCCGATTGCACGTGCCGGCCCCTATCCCTGATCCCGGTCCAGCTCTCGGTGCCTAATTGACACCTGCCAGCCCTCTTCCGCAAGGGCCTTGCCCAGCATTTCGGCCAGCGCGACCGAGCGGTGCCGCCCGCCAGAACAGCCAAAGCCGATGGCGAAATGGGTCTTGCCCTCGTCGACATAGGCGGGCAGCAGCATCACCGCCAAAGCCCGGACATGCGCGAAAAACGCGTCGAACCGCGGATCGCCCCGGACATAATCGGCAATCGCCGCATCGCGCCCATCCTGATCGCGCAGTTCGGGCACCCAATAGGGATTGCGCAGAAACCGGCCGTCGAACACCATGTCGACCCCGCGCGGCAGGCCGCGTTTGTAGGAAAACGAGTTGATCGTCACCGCCATCTGCGGGCCGGGTTCGGCGTGCAGCAGGCGGTGCAATTCGTCGCGCAGCTGGTGCGGCGACAGGTCGGTGGTGTCGATCAGGATATCGGCCCGCGCGCGGATCGGCGTCAGCAGGTCTTTTTCGCGCGCGATTCCGATGGCCGGGCTTTCGGCGGGGGCCAGCGGGTGCCGGCGTCGCGTCGCGGAATAGCGGTGCTGCAATTCGTCGTCGCGGCAATCCAGAAACAACAGCTCGGCCGCGATCCCGTAGCGGCTGTCCAGCGTGTCGATGGTTTCGATCAGGGCATTGGTCGAGAAATCACGGTTGCGCGCATCCAGGCCCAGCGCCAGCGGCCGGGCGGTGGGCGTGCCGTCCAGCAGGCGGGGCAGCAGCGACAGGGGCAGGTTGTCGATCGCCTCGAACCCCATGTCTTCGAGCACGTTGATCGCGGTCGAGCGTCCGGCGCCCGAGGGGCCGGTCACCAGGATCACACGGTGATGCCCCGCTTGGGTGGGGCCGGATTGGGTCATGTCGGTGCCTTACGCATATCTGCCATGCCGCAGATATTGCATGATCGCCGCCGGAAAACAGCCGGTTTCGGGATTGTGAAGCAGCGGTAGCGTGATGCCCAGCAACGCCCGGTCGCGAAGGGGCGGCAGGCGGTCGCGCTCGGCCGTATCCAGATCGACCCACACCGCCACCTTGCTGGGCCCTGCCGCATGCGCGTTCAGGATGCCGACACCGCGCGCCTCGATCCGGCCGCGGATCGTGTCGGGCGCGTCGGCCAGGATCGTTTCGCCCTGGCGCCACAGGCAGGTGATGTCGTCGGACACCAGCTGCGCGCCAAGCGCCAGCATCTGCAAGGCTATCGACGATTTGCCCGCCCCCGCCGCGCCCGCGATCAGAACCGCGTGGCCATCGACCGCGACACTGGTGGCATGCAGCCGAAGGGGGGTGTCGGCGGCGCTGCCCGGCGCGCCGGGCGCGGGCGTGCCGGCGGGGATCTCCATCTCAGACCGGCAGACCCACGACAAAGCGGGCGCCCAGCGGTTCCGAGGTGATATCGGCATCGGTGGGGCGGATATTCTCGGCCCAGATCACGCCGCCATGCGCCTCGACGATCTGCTTCGAGATCGCCAG
>JAASTF010000220.1 GCA_021767525.1 Paracoccaceae bacterium | reverse complement strand
GGCTGGCCCAGCTTTTGGAAGGCGCAGGCAAACGCGATCGGCACGAAAAAGGACTTCAAGCTGATCTATCCGCGCACCGAATGCCATTGCCGCCGCTGCGGCAGCCATCTGGGGCATATCTTTAACGACGGGCCGCAACCCACGGGCAAACGGCACTGCCTGAATGGCGTCAGCCTGGTCTTCAAGCCGGCCTGACGTCTGCACGAAACCTGCGAAAGCGCTGCGCGAACTCTGCGCGGCGCGCACGACAGGGTGTTCTTGTATCGACACATACAGGAACGAACAGATGCATTACCCAATCCTATCCAGCCGCGTCGCCCGCACACATTTGGGGGCGGCGGCGCTTTGTGCCGCATGGGGCGCGGCGGTGGCCTTGCCGCTTTTCGCGCCCGGTAGCGTATCGGGCACGCTGCAGGCGGTCGCCAATGCCATGATGGGGGCCGGTCTGGCGGGCCTGATCTGCGCGCCACTGTTCGGCCACGCCGGACGGGGCGGTGTGGCCCTTGCGCTGCTTGGCGGTCTGTTATGCACAGCCCTGGGCGCCGCGTTGGGCGGGGCGGCGACGTTCGGCGCACATGCCGGCCTGCCCGCCATCGGCGTGGTCGGCGGCGCGATCATCCAGTCGCCGCTGATCCTGCTGCTATGGGCCTGTTGCCTGCTGGTCGTTCATCTGGGCGCGCGCTGGCTGCGATGCTAAGGCGCGGTTCAGTCGGGGATCATCCCCGCATTCGGGTTGCCCGGCTGGCCGATGCTGACAGGGCCAAGCCGAAACACCATTCCCGTGCCACCGGGGCGGGACAGCGCAACGCGCCCCCCGGCGATCTCGGCGCGGGTCATCTCGAAGAACCGGCTCATAACGCGGGCATCAGCGTCAAAGGCCGCTGTGCCCTGTCGGCATTTCAGCGTCGGCGAGCCCGATGTGGGCCTGAGCCCAAGCGCGGGATACCTGCCGGTCATCACCCCTGTGCCGCACAGGCATCGCGTGCAGACGGCAAACTTGGCGCCATCGGCAAAGAACAGCCGTGCCGGCCGCTCTGGCGCGCTCCCGTCAATTTCGACAAGGTCGTAGCCGCGTTTGGTTTCCAGCTGCGCCGCTGCGGCGCCTTGCTGCGCGGTCTTGCCCCCGGGCATGCAGGCCGCGACAGAAAGGGCAAGGCCAGCAAGGCCAAGGCTGGGTCTTGCGCGTGGCAAAACCGCCAAGGCATCGTTCATCAGTCGAGACAAGGGGGCGCTACAAGACACGGCGCGCACCTCCTGCGGCTGTTGCGGTGTCTTGCCAGCATAGGGGCGCGCGCCATGATCTGCGTCAAAGGGCCGAACCGGCGCCGCGCCCCTATTTGAAGTTGCGGCTGTCCTTGATCTGGTCCCAGGCCCAGACGACCTCTTGCAGCTGCTCTTCCTGGCTGCGGTCGCCGCCGTTCATGTCGGGGTGCAGCACCTTGATGAGCGCCTTGTAGGCCTTTCGCACCTCGGCCTTGGACCAGTGATCCTTGGCTTCGAGGATCTCGATCGCCTTGCGCTCGGTCGGGGGCAGCTTGCGGGTGTGGCCATTGGCATTGCCGCGCCCGGGATTGCGGGTGGCGTTCTGGCCCAGCACCTGGTGCGGGTCCTCGATGCCCAGACGGGCCCAGGCGCGCGCCTCGGGATCGCCCAGAGGCTTGGTGTCGCGTTCCCACACCTTGTCCTTGGACCGCTGGGCGTTCATCTCGGCCTCGGTCGTGCCCTCGAAGAAGTTCCATTTCAGATTGTATTCGCGCACATGGTCTTTGCAGAACCAGTAATAGTCATCCAGCACATCGGGCGCCTTGGGCGCGCGGAACTTGCCCGGCTCTTCGCAGCCAGGATGCTCGCAGACCCGTTGCGACGTCTCGAATTCGCCCGACATGCCACGACGGCCGCGCGGATTTTTCTTCTTGGCCGACTTAATCGACATGTCGAACCCGAACGGGTCTGATTTGACCATGGCTTCACCTCATCCGACTCAAGGGTGCTAAAGTCTATACCGTCCCCCGTCGGATGGAAGGGGGGCGGGCGAAAATGTGACCGCTCAGGCGCGGGTGCGATCGGCTTCGGGCGCGTCTTCCGGTGACGCGCCGCCTTGCGGGTCTGCGTCGGCATCGGCCCAATCGGTTTCCGCCACGCCGTCCAGCTCGCGCGGGGCATCCGCCCGGGGGCTGTCGTCGGCTGCCTCTTGCTCGGCGCCGGGCGCTTTCGCCGCGTCCGACAGATCCTCCAGCAGCTCTGGCGCGAAGTCGCTGACATCGTCGGCGCGCGGACGGCGGAACACCAGGACCGAACGGAACACGGTCTGCGTCGAGGTCAGGCCCTGGCGTTCTTCGCTGGGCAGGGTTTCGCTGCGCAGAAATTCCCAGCCCTCGCTGGCCTGTTCATTCATAAGCTCTTGCACTGCAAAGGAAAACCGTTCCTCGGCGCCTTTGATACCGCGCGCCTTGCGCCCCTTTTTCGGGGCCGGGATCACCTTGTATTCGAACACCATCAGCACACCCTGTTCCGCATGACCGCGCGACACTATCAAGACCGCGGCCAAAGGAAAAGCCGGGAATGGGCCGCGCGCCTCGCGGCTGCGTGACGCGGGCCTCAGCCGCTCTTGCGCCGGATCCCGATCGAGCGGCCCACGCGCTCGGGTCGGGGCAGGTCGCGGTGGCTGTCGTAAAGCGCCTGCACCTTCTCCATCACGTCCTTTGGCATCGGCGCCACGCGCGGGCCGGTCATGTCGATATGCAGCGTCAGCGCCTCGGCGGTGGCGGCCAGCCAGCCGTCTTCGTGGTAAAGCTCTTGATAGGAATGAAAGCGCTTTTCGTCGATATCGATCATCTGGAATGTCGAGTAGACACGGTGCCCCTCGTGCAATTCCTGCACATAGCAGACGTGAAACTCGGCCGTGTAGGTCGTCATCCTGCGGGTTTCTGCATAGTCGGGGCCGAACCCCATCAGCGGATAGATTTCGTCGGCGCAGCGGTCGAACAGCACGTTGTAATAGGCCATGTTCAGGTGGCCGTTATAGTCGATCCACTCCGGAACCACGGTCATCAGCGACGATTTGAACAGCATTTCAGTCCCTCTTTCAGTTCTCTTGGCGGTCTTGCGACCAGCGCGCCAGGGGCCGCGCCATCATCCGGTGCCAAAGCGGCGGGATCAAGGCCACAACGGCCATGACCGGCACGGTACGGGGCAGGGTCGGCATGTCGCCCGTCAGGTCGAGCGCCGGATAGGGCACGCCGGGGTTGGTGTGGTGATGCGAATGGCGGGGCGCGTTCAGCATCATCGCCGATGACCAGAACTGCGGTCCGTTCCAGCTGTGCCGGGGGCCGACGGGTTCGGGGCGGCCATCCGCATCGACCTTTCGACGCAGGCCGTAATGTTGCAGGTAATCCGACAGCAGGATCTGCAACTGCGCATAGGCCGCGATGCCAAGATAAGCCAAAAGCCCCAAAACCCCGCCGATCAACACCGCCAGCAACAGGCAGAAAAGCGCCCCGGTCACATAGCCCACATAAGGGTGCGTCCAGCCTGGCGGCGGCACCTGCGCGCGCGCCCGCAGCGCGCTTTCCGCGCGCAGCCCGGCCATGAACGAACCCGGCCAGGCCCGCACCGCATAGCGCCAGAATCCAAGGCCCGCGGGGGCCGAGGCCGGGTCGGCCTCGGTGCCCACATGCCGGTGATGCACCCGCAGATGCGATGAGGCATGGTGCCCGATCAGCATCACCACATAAACCACGCGCCCCAGCATCTGCTGCCAGCGGGCGGGCTTGTGGATCAGCTCATGCGCGCATGGATGCCCCACCTGGCCGTAAAACAACCCGAACCCCACCAACAGCCCCAGCCGATGCACCGTGTCATGGCCCGAGCCACCGCCCACCGCCCAGACAGCCAGCGCCATCAAGGGCAGCATCGCCAGCCCCAGCCCGACCGCCAGCCCGGTGCCGGCCGGAAACTCCGACCCCGGATCGCGCCGCGCCGCGGCCCGTTGCACCAGGTGGTCCAGCGCCCAGGTCAGAACGGTGATGCACAAAACCGCGACCCACACCCAGGCCCCGCCAAAAAGCGCACCCGCCACCAGCAACAGCAGCGGCAAAAGCGTGGCGATGTCGAAAAAGATCATGCGCGTCCCGGCTCCAAATCTGCCAAAGACTTAGCGCAGCCCGCCTGCCCATGCCATAGGCTGCGGTCCCTTCATCTTGCAAGGTAAACTCCGGGGGAATTGGCCGAAGGCCAAGGGGGCAGAGCCCCAATTCCACAAACCATGTGTGGCGCAGCCACGCCTTTGGATCACGCCGGGTCAGACGCCGATCTCAGGCCCGTGGCACAGCATCGGCTCCTCGGTGCGATCCAGCGCATAAAGCTCGGTGGCCGCGGGATCGTTCTCGAACCGGGCGGTCAGGCCGCGCGCGCCGTTGTAAAAGCTCCAGCATTGCGGCACCGGGTTGTCCTCGTAGACAAAGCAGATCAGCCCGTCTTCTTCCCACCAGCGGCCATCCTTGCACTTTCCGTCCAGGAACGACCAGCGCACGCGATTGCCGGGCAGGTATTCCTCGGCGCCATAGGGGCGGCCGTTCTCGGCATAGGTGAATGTCTTGCCCTGCGTCAGCGCGTCGAATTCCCGCGCGGACAGCGCGGATTGCGCTTGGGCCAGGCCGGGCGACAGGACAAGGGCGAGAACCAGGTGCTTCATGCCGACAGCCTGCATCAAATCCGTGGGCAGCGCCAGTCACGCGCCCGTGTGCGCGGCATCTCGCCGCCACGTCGCCCTTGCCGTGACAGGCAGGGGGCGGCACCCTGCATGGGCAAGTACGGGGGCGAAGATGGGGCTGATCCTGGCCGGCGGGGTGATGTCGGTGCTTTACCTGCTGCGATTTTGCTGGGACGGTGAAAGCTGGCCCAAATCGGTCGTGAAAACCGCCAGCCTGGGTCTGCCGACGCTGGCGCTGTGGCTGATGGGCTGGCCGGCGTTCTTCGTGGCAGGGCTGGCCGCCTGCGTGCTGGGCGATTTCCTGCTGTCGCGCCCGGGGCAGGGGGTGCTGATGGCGGGTATCGGGGCCTTTGCCGCGGGCCATCTGCTGTATATCGCCGCGATGGTTGGGCAGGAGCCGCTTGGGCCGGCTTACCTGTTGCCGCTGGCCTTGCTGGTTCTGGCCGTATCGACCGAGTTCTGGCTGGCACCCCACACGGGCGCGTTGCGCTGGCCCGTGCGCGGTTATGTGGCGGTGATCGTGGCGATGGGGATCGTCGCCGCCCTGACCGGGCAGGAGTGGCTGATCGCGGGCGCGCTGACCTTCGTGGCGTCCGACCTGATCCTGTCCTTGCAGATTTTCGACCGGCTGACGGGTTGGCCCGCACGCGCTGCGCCCTTTGCGATCTGGGGCCTCTACGTGGCCGCACAGCTGTTGCTGGCCTTGGGTTTTGCGCCGTGAATTTCCGCTTGGGTCTTTCAAACGCCGGGCCGAAGGGATAGGTCGGAACAAACTGACAGGAAGCCGCAGATGTCGCTTTTCGGGAAACTCAAGAACCGTCTTTTCAAATCCTCGCAAAAGCTCGAGGAGGGGTTG
>JAASTF010000219.1 GCA_021767525.1 Paracoccaceae bacterium | reverse complement strand
TCAATTCCGGTCCGCCCAGATACATAAAGCCCTGACCGCGCACGATCACCACTTCGTCACAGAGCGCGGGGATATAGGCACCACCCGCAGTGCAGGGCCCCATGACCACGGCGATTTGCGGCACACCATCGCCGGACATGCCAACCTGTTGGTGAAAGATGGACCCGAACTGGCCTTCGTCGGGAAAGATGTTTTCCTGATCCGGCAGGAAGGCGCCGCCGGAGTCCACGAGGGTGATAACGGGCAGACGGTTCTTCCATGCGATCTTCTGCGCCCGCACATGTTTGCGCGATGTCATGCCGAAATAGGTGCCGCCCTTTACCGTGGCATCATTGGCGATGATCATGCATTGACGGCCCTCGATCACACCGATCCCGGTGATGATGCCCGCGCCCGGCGGCACGCCATTGTATTTGTTCAACCCGGCAAGTTCTCCGAGTTCCAGAAATGGTGTGCCCGGGTCGATCAGGCGTTCAATCCGTTCCCGCGGCAGGATCTTGCCCTTCTCCACATGCCGGTCGCGCGCCTTTTTGGGGCCGCCGACACGTTGCAGCAGCCGCAGCGCGTGCAGATCGGAGAGTTTTTCACGGTAGTGTGCGTCATTTGCCCGAAAGTCGTCGGACCCGGTATCAAGCAGGGATTTCATTTTGGTCATGGCAGGTTCGGATATTCCCTGAGAACAAAGGCGACCTTGGCGGCGCCGGGTTTTTCGAAAGTGTCAGCCGCCACCAGGTGAACGTCGGCCTTGAAGACAAGCGCGTCGCGCAGGCGTTGCTCGATCTTCTTCTTGAGGGCGGCGTCATCGGCCGGATCGCGATTGGGGCCGCGTTCGACAATCACCGTCAGCGCGCCCTGCGTGGTGTGGCCCTCGAAATCAGCGACGATCCGCATGACGCCATTGGTGTCTGGCACCATCTCGGTGATTACGCTGTTGATGGCGGACGGGAATACATTGGCCCCGCGCACGATCAGCATGTCGTCGGTGCGACCGGTGCAGCGGATCTTGGGGCCGGTGCGCCCGCAGGCGCATTCGGTGTCGATGACCTCGATATAGTCGCCTGACCGGAACCGCACGAGCGGGCTCGCCTGGCGGCCGATCGCGGTATAGATCATCTCGCCCTCGGCGCCCTTTTCCCAGGGAATGATCCTGCCGCTATCGGGATCGAGCAATTCGGTGATGATATAGTCCATGTTGACCATATGCATTCCCGACTGTTCGTCGCATTCGGCCCAGTAAGTCACGCCCAGATCGGTTCCGCCCAGCATTTCGGTGCATTTCGCCCCCCAAGCCGCTTCGATCTTGGCGCGGATAGCAGGGATGCCGCCGCCGGGTTCGCCACCGACGATGACCTGTTCCACGCCCAACTCACTAGCCTTGCAGCCCAGCACTTCGGGCGCTTTTTCGGCCAGGTGCAGAACGAAATTCGGAGCACCAACGATGCAGCGCGGGCGCGTATCCGCGCAGGCACGCAGCAGCCGTTCGGCACCGCCATCCGCCCCCACCGGCACATCGATCGCGCCCATATACTGCAACCCCTGCATCACGGGGATGCCGCCGACAAAGCCCTTGGCCAGCGAAAACGCGTGCAACACCATGTCGCCGGGGCGCACGCCATTGGCAAAGAAGCAGCGCGCTGTCATCTCGTGCCACATCTCGGCGTCGGATTCTGTCAGGGCCACATATGAGGGGCTGCCGGTCGTGCCCGACGAGGCCTGCATCTGGATGATGTCCGACATGGGCGCGGCACGGTGCTTGCCAAAGGGCGGCTCGGCAGCGAGGCTTTCGCGGATCTCGGTCTTGTAGGTATAGGGCAGTTTTTGCAGGTCTTCGATGGTGCGGATATCGTCGAAGTCCACACCGGCCTCGGCGAACTTTTCCTGATAGAAGGTCGAGTTCGCCTTGAGATACGCCATCTGATCGCGCAGCCGCTCTTCCTGAATACGGCGCACCTCGTCGAGCGGTGTGCCCTCGATCGTGTGCCAGAAGCGATCATTTATCTTGTCGGCGGCATCCTGCCGCCTGAAGCGCATTCCAAATTGCATGTCGTTCTCCATGTCGGGCAGAGCGATCAATAAGACCGCGGCAGACCCATGACCTTTTCGCCGATGAAGCTGAGGCACAGCTCGCGGTTCACGGGCGCCGTGCGCAACAAGCGCACCAGCGGGTACATCTCGTATAGTCCCGTATCCTCGGTGAAGCCCGATCCGCCATGCGCCTGCAGCGCGGCGTCCACCGCGTCGATCCCGGCTTCGGCGGCGGCGTATTTTGCCATGTTTGACGACGCCCCTGCCGGCAGTTTGTTGTCAAACTCCCAGGCCGCCCGACGGGTCATCAGGCTGGCCATCTCGACCGCTGTGTGCGCCTTGGCCATCGGGTGCTGCACGCCCTGATGCGCACCGATGGGTTGGCCGAACACATTGCGTTCGGAGGCATAGGCCACGCCCTTGTTCAGGGCGAACCGGCCGATGCCGCAGCACAGGGCGGCCAGGATGATGCGTTCGGGGTTGAGACTGTCGAACAGGATCGAGAACCCTTCGTCCACCTCGCCGACCACGTCCTCCGGGCCCAGATCCACCTCGTCGAAGAACAGGGTCCACTGTTCCTCGGGCAGGGGGATCGAGATCTTCACCCGCTGCTTGTCGACGCCCTTTTTCTTCAGATCCACTGCGAACAGGGTAAAGCCGTCGGTCTTGCGGCTGACCTCGGTATGCGGCTTGGTTCGCGCCACGACTAGGCAATAGTCCGAGACCTCGGCGCCAGTGATAAAGGTCTTTTCGCCCGACAGGCTGAACCGGTTGCCCCGACGTTTGGCCAGCGTAGTGGCCTTCATCGTGTTCGACCCGGCGCCCGGTTCCGTGATCGCAAAACAGAACTGGATATCACCGCGGCAGGCCGCCGGCAGCAGCTCTTTCTTGTGGAATTCACTCCCGTGGCTGGCGATATGAGCCAGCGACATGGTCGGCCCGACCACCATCATCAAAAGCGGAATGCCGTGATTGGCGGTGCCTTCCATGAACAGCGCCATTTCGGTCATGCCGAGGCCCGCGCCGCCGTATTCCTCGGGCACCATGATGCCGAGAAAACCGTCATCGGCAATCTGCTTGAACATATCGTGGGGAAACTCGTGCTTGCGCGCGTGTTCCAGCCAATAAGCATTGTCATATGTCTGCGCCAGCTGACCGCCATATTCGTAAATCTGACGCTGTTCATCGTTCAGAGTGAATTCCATGTTTCGTCCTCAAGCCTTGAATTCGGGGGCGCGCCGGTTCTCGAATGCGTCGAGGCCCTCGGCGACGTCATCGCTGGGCAGTGCGCGCACGGCGGCGTCACGCTCAAGCCGCATCTGCTGGTCGATGCCGAGATCTGCGCCTTCGCGCGCCAGCCGCTTCATTTCCGCGATCCCTGGGCGCGATCGGGTCGCGATCTTTTCGCAATATTCCAGCGCGGCTTGGTGCAGATCCGCATCCGGTACGATGTAGTTGACCAGCCCGACCTCCTTGGCCTCGTCGGCTTTGAGCCAGCGCGCTGAGAACATCAGGTCAAGCGCCCGGCGTTCCCCCATTAGCCGCGTCAGCCGTTGCGAGCCGCCCCAACCAGGGATCAACCCAAACTGTGCGTGTTGATCGCCGAACTGCGCGGTTTCGGCCGCAAAGCACACGTCACATCCCAGCATCAGTTCGACCCCGCCGGCCAGACACAACCCCTGCACTGCGACTACGACAGGGAGGGAGGAGGTTTCGAGCGCTCGCAGGTTTTCCATGCCAAAGGCGAGGAAATGGTCCAGCGCGGCGGGATCGTTCAGTTTGCCCTTCACCTCGGTCAGGTCGGCTCCGGTGCAAAAATGTTTGCCCTGCGCCCGGATCAGGATCGACCGGATATCCGGGTCCGCCTCGAACCTGGCGCGCGCGCTCGAAATGCACTCATGCACCTCAAGCGACAGGCAATTGAACTTCTCGGGGCGCGCCAGCTCGATAATGCCGACGCTGCCTTGGGTGATTACTGCGACGGGAGCGCTCATTTCGATGCCCCCTTTGCTTTCTTGTCATATTGCAGCGCCACGCGGCCGGCCTTTTCGCGGGCGATCACAAGCTTCTGGATCTGTGCGGTGCCGTCACCGATCTGCAGACCAAGCACATCGTTGTAGCGCTGGTGGTGGGGCAGGTCGGTCGTGTACCCGTAATGTCCGTGCAGGATCAGACATTGGTGCAGGATTTCGCAGGCGGTCTTAGGCAGGTACCATTTGCACATCGCCGCTTGCGACGTGTGGGGCATGCCCCGGTCGCGCAGGTCCAGCGTGTAATAGCAAAGCTGACGCATCATGGTCAGCTGGGTTTCGGCCTCGGCCAAGGGAAAGCTGACGCCCTGATACTGTACGATCGGCGCACCGAACGCCTCGCGTTCCTGCACATAGGCCCAGGTTTCATCCACCGAGGCCTGCGCCGCGCCAAGGCATTCCAGCCCGATCAGCGCGCGGGAATAATCGAAGCCCGCCATGATCGTCCCGAAGGCACGGTCCTGCTCGGCCATCAGGTTTTCGGCCGGCACAAACACGTCATCAAAGAACACCGATCCGCGGCCGACAGGCTTGGTGCCGATGTCGTCGAAATGGGTTCGCTTGATGCCGTCCTGGTTCAAATCGACAAAAAAGGCGCTGACCCCGCGCGAACCGCCATCGGGATTGCCGGTGCGGGCGAAAACCACGGCCGCATCGGCCTGGCTGGCAAAGCTCATGGACGTCTTTTCACCGTTCAGCCGCCAGCCGTTTCCGGACTTCTCGGCCTTCAGGATCAGGTTCGCCGCATCCGATCCGCCGCGCGGCTCTGTCAGGCCCAGGCCAATGACGGCATCGCCGGAGACCACCTTGGGCACCCACTCCGCAGCGATATCCCGACAGGCGTGCTTGGCCACCATGCCCCCCATGAGAGAGCCAAGAAGCTGCACATAGCTCGCGTTGAAATCGGCATAGGCGATTTCTTCGACGATCAACCCTGATGTGACAGAGCTTTCGCCGAGCCCGCCGAAGTCTTCGGGCAGATCGGCCCCGATCAATCCAAGCGAACCCATCTCCTTGATCAGGGCGCGATCGAACGTATGGCCGCTTGCGCGCGCCTGATAGGTGGGCGCAAGCTTTTCAGTTGCGAAGCGCTTTGCGGTCTCGCGAAACGCCTTCTGATCGTCTGTTGGCTGGAACTGCATCGGTGCTCCTCCCATGAGCGAAAATCTTCTTTTAAAAAATCTAACAAATGTTAGAATGCAGATCAAGCGTAGTTTTAAGGAGGATGCCCACAGTGGAGAATAAGCCAACGGAGAGCTTTGGGACCATGCTCTCGCCCATCCGCGCAGGCCAGCATACATTGCGAAATCGTGTCATCATGGGGTCGATGCACACGCGGTTGGAAACCGAGCCTGACGGCATAGCCAAACAGGTCGCTTTTTACTCTGAGCGGGCGCGGGGGGAGGCGGCGATTCTGGTCACCGGCGGGTTTTCGCCCAATGCCGAGGGCATATTCGATCCAGAAGGTCCGAGAATCGATGACCCGGAAGAAGCGCTTGACCTGCGCCCGATCTGCGAGGCGGTGCAGGC
>JAASTF010000218.1 GCA_021767525.1 Paracoccaceae bacterium | reverse complement strand
GGTTGTAATCCTCGTGCCGCGGGTCGTCGGACCACAGGTCAGTGGGGCGGATCGGCACCGCCCAGTCGGTGGGGCGCGCCATGCGGTCGGGGCGGTAAAGCTGCCCGACGATGCGGTGGGTGCCGCGAGGCGTGGCGCCGTCGCCCTCGCGCTTGTCCGTGCGGATGCCGCCCTTGCCGATGGAGCAGGGAAATCTCTGCCCCATGAAGCGCAGATGGGTGGGGGTGAGCACGAGGTCTTGCGGTGTCATCGGCGGCCTGCGGGATTCGGGGGCTCTGCCCCCGTCGCGCGGGGCGCGACTCCCCCGGAGTTTTCCTGGCAAGATGAAGGGGCCGTCATAGCAGATGCCCCGACTTGGCCGCCTTGGTGGCGAGATAGGCGCGGTTATGGGCGGTTTCGCCCAGTTTCAGCGGCACGCGTTCGGCCACGGTTATGCCCTGTTTTTCCATCATCGCGATCTTGCGCGGGTTGTTCGTCAGCAGGCGCACCGCGCTGAACCCCATGGTTTTCAGGATGTCGGCGCCGAGGCGGAAATCGCGCTCGTCATCCTCGAACCCGAGGCGGTGGTTGGCCTCGACCGTGTCGAAGCCCTGATCCTGCAGGGAATAGGCGCGCATCTTGTTGGCCAGGCCAATGCCGCGCCCTTCCTGGTTGAGATAGAGCAGAACGCCGGCGCCCGCCGCGCCCATCTGGGCCAGCGCGCCGCGCAGTTGCGGACCGCAATCGCATTTCAGGCTGCCCAGCACGTCGCCGGTAAAGCAGGCCGAATGGAGCCGCGCCAGCACCGGCTCGTCGCGCTTGGGCTGGCCGATTTCGAAGGCATAGTGTTCTTCGCTGCCATCGCCGGGGCGAAAGATGTGCAGGCGCCCGGCCTCGGACGCCTCGACCGGCAGGCGGGCGTTCACCACCGCGTCCGGGCGGGGCGAGGCCGCCAGCAGCGGCGCGACCAGCTGGGCGGGCAGCTGCGTCAGGCCTTGCGCGCGGGAAAAGCCATCGGCATCGGGCAGGTCGTGCACCAGGGCCGCGGGCAAAAGCTGCGCGGATTTCGCCAGGCCCAGCGCCAGCCGGTGCAGATCGGCCGGACCGTCGCGCAGGGTGGTGAAGGGCCCTTTCATCGGCATGTCCAGATCGTCGGCGGGATCGGCCACCGCCAGCACCCAGGCCAGCCCGGCATCGGCGGGCAGCGCGATGCGCGCCAGGTCGCCATCATAGGGCCGCGCCTTGAGCGTGGTGGCCCGCCGCGCGGTGATCGCCAGAACGGGCTGGCCCCCCAGCGCCCGGAGATCGCCCAGCCGCGGTGCCGACAGCGTTTCGGCAGCCATCACCAGCGCACCGGCCCCACCTGGCCCCGACAGCACAACCGGCACGCCCATGCGCAGATCGGCGCGGGCGCGGGCCAGCAATTCGGGCGGGGTGGGGGCAAAGCTCATGCGCGGTCCTTTCCCTTTTGATGTAGCGGGTTCGTTGCGGATTTGAAACATAGCACGCGCCTCATACACGACCGCGTGAGGGGGTTGCAGCATTTCTTGCCGGGGCGGGGGCGCGGCCTCATGTGCCGTATCAAGCAACGAAGAGGAGGGCGTGTTATGGCGCAGCTCAAGAAAATTCTGCTGGTGGACGATGATGACGACCTGCGCGAGGCGCTGAGCGAGCAGTTGGTCATGACCGAGGATTTCGACGTGTTCGAGGCCGGAAATGGCGCGGACGCGATGCAGAAGGTCAAAGAGGCGCTGTACGACCTGGTGATCCTGGACGTGGGCCTGCCCGACACCGACGGGCGCGAGCTGTGCCGGTTGATGCGCAAGCAGGGCGTGAAGGCGCCGGTGCTGATGCTGACCGGCCATGACAGCGATGCCGACACCATCCTGGGCCTGGACGCGGGCGCCAATGACTATGTCACCAAGCCCTTCAAATTCCCGGTTCTTTTGGCCCGTATCCGCGCGCAGCTGCGTCAGCACGAGCAGTCGGAGGACGCGGTGTTCCAACTGGGGCCGTACACGTTCAAGCCGGCTATGAAGATGCTGATCACCGAGGACGAGCGCAAGATTCGCCTGACGGAAAAGGAAACCAATATCCTGAAGTTCCTGTATCGCTCGACCGAAGGTGTCGTGGCGCGCGATGTGCTGCTGCACGAGGTCTGGGGCTATAATGCCGGCGTGACGACCCACACGCTGGAAACGCATATTTATCGCCTGCGCCAGAAAATCGAACCAGATCCGTCAAATGCCCGCCTTCTTGTGACCGAATCCGGCGGCTATCGTCTGGTTGCGTAAGGAATTCCGGACTCAACCTGATCCAGATCAAAGTATAGTATCGTATACAGGTTAAGTTCACCCTATCCCGCGCATATCCGGGTTACGATATGCACCTCCCTGTTGGACTTGGCCCGGGCTTTGCCCGGGTCTTTTTTTGCCCGAAACCGGCATACACATCCCATGCACATGTCATGCACATCCGATACGCACGGGCCAGTCGGGCGGCGTTAACCGTTTTGGGAGCACTTTGGACTCACAAGCCAGGAGGTGCCGATGCCCAAGATGACCGCCAAACAGACCGAGTATTTCGATTACATGAAAACGATCATGTCGCAGCTGGAATACGACATCCACGACCATATCTGGCTGCACCGCCGCGTGCCGCCGCAATGGTCCGAGATCGCGACGACGCGCTATTCGGACAAGAAGGTGCGGATCACGCTGTGCGTCGAGGCGAATGTGGTCAAGTTCTTCAAGTCGATGGGCACGGGATACCAGGCGCGGATGAACGATGTGCTGGCGGCGTGGATGTATGCGCGGCTGGCCGGCATCCTGCGCGGCGGCGATACGCTGCCCGAGTTCCTGGAAGATCGTGGAGAAAGGCCGGGATTCGACGCTGACTGACCCAAGCGTGGCACGGTTTACGGAATCTTGATACCTGGTTGCGATGCTTGTCGGTTGAAGCAGCAGCCAGGCGGTGCGGAACAGGCGACCGGACAGGCGCCCGCCTTTGACGGAACGTGAGATGGCCACGATCTACGACCTTTTCGAGGTGACGGATATCAGCCCCGACACCACCTATTCGGTGGCGGCGGGCAACCTGTTGGGCGTGGTCGACGGGGCAAGCTCGACCGCGCTGGACGATGGTGAATTCGACGAGGGCGACAGCCTGACCATCGGCGGCGTGACCTATACGATCGACCGCATCCAGGAACCGACAAGCAGCGGCCGTTTCACCCTGGGCGACGGCACCAACCTGAGCTTTGATCCGGGCAGCGAAGACAACCTGTCGGCGGTGTTCCTGACCGTGTCAAACGGCACGGATGTGCGGCATTTCATCATCCCCAACGACAGTTACGGGGATATGAACGTTCAGGAAATCCGCACCGGCAGTTTGGGCGATGTGGCGGGGTCGGACGCGGCGATCATTTCGACCACCGACAACAACGTGGTGGTGGTGTGTTTCGTGGCCGGCACGCTGATCGACACGCCCCGCGGCCCGGTGGCGATTGAAACCCTACGCCGCGGCGACCGCGTGCACACCCGCGACAACGGCCCACAGCCCATACGGCTGATCGTGGAGCGCACGCTGGATTTCGCCACCGCGCCCGGGCGGTTGAAACCGGTCAGGCTGGCGGCGCATGCGCTGGGCCCCGGGCGGCCCGACCGGCCGCTGATGGTGTCGCCGCAGCATCGTATCATGGTGAGTGACCGGCAGGGGCGGCAGGTGTTGGTGCCCGCCAAGGCGCTGACCGGGCGAAGGGGTGTGCGCGTGGCGCAGGGCGTTCGGTGCGTCACCTATTTTCACCTGGTCTTTTCCCGGCACGAGATCATCCGCGCCAATGGCATTCTGACCGAAAGCCTGTTTCCCGGCCCGATGGCCTTGCGCGCGTTGCAGCCCGCGCAGCGCCGCGAAATCGCCGAGATATTCGGGCTGGTGCCGCCGGTGCAGGGCGCGCGCCGCGCCAGGCCCGCGGCGCCCCTGATCCCGGCAGGCCGCGCCCGGCGCAACGCCGCGACGTATCGTTAAGGCGCGGCGCGCCCGCGCGGCGGTGCTTTCGCCGGGGGGCGCGCTGTGCTAGGGCGCGGTAAACCAGTCCAGCAGGAGCCGCTTATGCCCTTTACCCTTGCCACGTGGAACATCAACTCGGTGCGCCTGCGCGCGGGTCTGGTGGAAAAGCTGTTGCGCGACGAGGGGCCGGACGTGCTGTGCCTGCAGGAATGCAAAAGCCCGGTCGACAAGATCCCGGCCGAGCAATTCGCGGCGCTGGGCTATGGCCATATGATCGCGCGGGGGCAAAAGGGCTATAACGGCGTGGCGATCCTGTCGAAGCTGCCGATCGAGGATGTGGGCGACATGGATTTCGCCGGGCTGGGCCATGCGCGGCACGTGGCGGGGCGGCTGGAAAACGGCGTGACGATCCACAATTTCTACGTCCCCGCGGGCGGCGACGTGCCCGACCGGGAAAAGAATGAGAAGTTCGGCCAGAAGCTGGATTACCTGACCGAGATGCGCGACTGGTTTCACGGCGACCGTCCGGAAAAATCCATTCTTGTCGGGGACTTGAATATCGCCCCGCGCGAAGATGACGTGTGGAGCCACAAGCAGCTTTTGAAGGTCGTCAGCCACACGCCGATCGAGGTGGAGCACCTGGCCGACACGCAAGAGGCCGGCGGCTGGGTTGATGTGACCCGCGCGGATATCCCCGAGGGGCAGCTTTATTCCTGGTGGTCCTATCGCGCAAAGGATTGGGATGCCGCCGACAAGGGCCGGCGGCTGGATCACGTCTGGGCGACGGGCGATATTTCCAATGCGGCGCACAGCAGCCGCATCCTGCGCGCCGCGCGGGGCTGGGAAAAACCCAGCGACCACGCGCCGGTCTTTGCCACGTTCGATTTGTAAGGCGCGGCGGCCCGTACCGTGGGGCCCGACCCTTGCATCCCGGGCGGGCATGTTCCATCTAAACACCAGACAAACCGCAAGGAGCGGAGGGCGATATGCTGGAACTGAATGGTGGCGCGCAGCCGCAAACCGACCTGATCAAGGATGTGGGCGAAGAGGCCTTCATGGCCGAGGTGATCGACGGCTCGGCCGAGGTGCCGGTGATCGTCGATTTCTGGGCGCCGTGGTGTGGCCCGTGCAAGACGCTGGGCCCGATGCTGGAAGATGCCGTGCGCGCCGCGAAGGGCGCGGTGAAGATGGCCAAGGTGAACGTCGACGAGGCGCAGCGCCTGGCCAGCGCGCTGGCGCAGCAGGGCCTGCCGCTGCAATCGATCCCGACGGTCGTGGCGTTTTACCAGGGCCGCCCGGTCGACATGTTTCAGGGTGCTGTGCCGCAATCGGAAATCAAGGCGTTCATCGAGCGCGTGGTGCAGGCCGCGGGCGGGGACGCCAGCGGCGGGCTGGACGAGGCGATCGAGGCCGCCGAGGACATGCTGGCCCAAGGCGCCGTGGCCGATGCCGCGCAGACCTTTGCCGCGATCCTGGGCGAGGCGCCCGACAATCCGGATGCTTACGGCGGGCTGGTGCGCTGCCATATCGCCGCCGGTCAGCTGGACGAGGCCGAGGCGACGCTGAACGGCGCGCCCGCCGAGATCGCCACCACCGCCCCG